>CAYWUR010000120.1:0-6021 GCA_964460745.1 uncultured Desulfobulbia bacterium
GATGATGAGATCAAACTCCCCTATTTTTCTGACAGCCATGGCCAAGGTATAAGATGTCGCCCAGGTATCGGCGCCGGCAAAAGAACGATCGGAAACAAGCACCGCCTCGTCGGCGCCGCAGGACACCGCCTCCCGCAAAACGGCGTCAGCCTGCGGCGGCCCCATACTGATCGCGGTCACCAGACCGCCGTGTTGTTCCTTCAGGCGAACCGCTTCTTCCAGCGCGTGCCGGTCAAAGGGATTCATGATGCTCTGCACCCCTTCTCGCGCCAGGGTGTGAGTTTTCGGATCCAGCCGCACATCCTTGGCGTCCGGCACCTGTTTAATACAAACAATAATCTTCATCAGACCTTGTTATACTCCTTGTTCAATTCCTGGCCGATTACATTCCGCTGAATCTGATTAGTACCCTCATAGATCTGCAGAATTTTGGCATCGCGCATCATTTTTTCCACTGGATACTCACGCATATAACCGTAACCGCCCATAATCTGCACGGCATCGGTGGTAACCTGCATGGCCATATCAGTGGCGAAGACCTTACACATGGAAGATACCTTGGATATTTTTTTCGAATGGGCGTCAATATGCCTGGCAGTGCTGTAGACCAAAGCACGGGCGGCCTCCACCCGAATCGCTATATCAGCCAGCATATGTTGTACCGCCTGGAATGAAATAATCGGTTTGCCGAACTGAACCCGCTGTTTCGCGTATGCCGCCGCCTCATCCAGCGCCGCCTGCCCCAGACCTACCCCGAGGATAGCAATTCCGGGCCGCGACAGATCCAGGGTTTTCATGACCGTAATGAAACCCATGCCGGGTTTACCTATAAGCCTATCCTTCGGTATGCGGCAGTCCTTAAAAATCAACTCACGAGTGGAAGAGGCACGGATGCCCATCTTTCTTTCCTTGACGCCGTAAGAAAAACCAGGATCGGAGTCCTCCACCACGAACATCGAGGCCCCCCGCGGCCCTTTACTGCGATCAGTGAGGGCGACAACCGAATAAAGCTGCGCCTCACCGCCGTTGGTAATCCATTGCTTCGTGCCGTTTAACACCCAGTGATCACCGTCAAGTACCGCCGTTGTTTGGATACCGGAGGCGTCACTGCCGGCATTGGCCTCCGTCAGGGCAAAAGCGGATCTGAGGCTACCTTTCGCAACCTCCGGCAGATACTTCTGCTTCATCTCTTCGCTGCCGGCCAACAGAACCGGATACACACCCAGGGCGCTGGCCGCAAAGCTGGTGGCAATCCCGACACAACCGCGCCCGAACTGCTCAAGGGCCAGCACCACGTCAAAACAACCGCCGCCATAACCTCCATATTCCTCGGGAATAAACAAACCAAAAAGATCAGCCTGGGCTATCTCTTTTAATATATCAACAGGGAACTCATCCTTTTCATCAAGTTCAGCCCGTTTGGGTATAATTTTTTCATCGGCGATCTGACGGGCAACATCCACGATCATCTGTTGTTCTTCAGTCAAAAAATAATCCACTGGACCTCCTTTATGTTCAAACTGTTTCTATGAGTCGGTTGTCATACGCCGCCGGCCGGCACAAAAAGGCAGACGAAAAACAAAAAGCACCCGGTAAACAATCACAGGCGCCGGAGATGCCGGTGTTCAGAGCGGTAGGCTATACGCCGGTATGCCGGCCGCTCTGAACGCCGACAGATTCGGTGCCTGTGGTCGTTTACCATTTTATGAGGGTGGCGCCCCAGGTAAACCCACCCCCGAAAGCACATAACAGCAGCAGGTCGCCTTTGCGCAGACGTCCCTGTCGGCCGGCCTCATCAATGGCAATCGGCACACTCGCCGCCGATGTATTACCATATTTATGAACAGTAATATAGACTTTTTCAAGCGGCAGCCCCAGTCGATCGCCGAGGCTTTTCAAAATCCTGATATTGGCCTGGTGCGGGATCAACAGATTGACCTCTCCTATCGCTATGCCCCCTTTTTCAAGAAGAGTACGGACACCGGTTTCCATCGCCCGTACCGCATATTTGAACACATCCCGCCCCGCCATCTTTATATAAGGTCGGCAATTCTCGCCATCCATTGTTTTCCGGTGATAATCATCAACCGAATCAGGCAGGGGGCAGCGCCGGCGTGGCGCATTAGGCATATTTAATAATTCCCAGAGCCGACCATCGGTAAAAAGCCGGCTGGCGAGCATACCGTCGCCTTGATCACTGCCGGCAAGCACACAGGCACCCGCGCCATCGCCGAACAACACACAGGTATTACGGTCCTGCCAATTAACCCGCCCAGAAAGCGTCTCAGCGCCGATCACCAGAATTTTCATTGCCGGATCGGCCCTGATGTACTTTTCCGCCACATCCAAAGCGAAAACAAAACCGGAACAGGCGGCGTTAAGATCAAAAGCAAAAGCATTTACAGCGGCAATCTCCTGCTGAACAAGACAGGCGCACGACGGCATGGTCATATCAGGAGTCATTGTCGCCACAATAATCAAATCAATCCGGTCCGGAGTCAGACCGGCCATGGCAATAGCCTTGCCGGCCGCCGCCGCCGCCATCTTAGCGGTTTTCTCTTCCGGTCCGGCTATCCGACGTTTTTTAATACCGGTCCTGGTGGTAATCCACTCATCGGAAGTATCCACCATCTCTTCCAGATCCGCGTTGCTTAACACCTGCTCCGGCAGATATGAACCGGTTCCGATAATAACCGGCCGGATCATGGGCATTCTCCAACCGGAGGCGGATTCACCGGTCTTGTTGAACTATTGCCGGCCCCGCCCTGGGTGGCCTTTTCCAAAAGACGGACTATATGATCATTCACCTTATTCCGAACCATTTCCGCTGCCAGTTTCACGGCGTTTTCGATAGCCAGGGCATTGGAACGACCATGACAGATTATACCAGTGCCGTTAAAACCTAAAAGCGGTGCGCCTCCATACTCGGCGTAGTCAACCCTTTTCTTGAAATTGGCAAAAGCTTCTTTCGCCAAAAGATAGCCCATCTTCGCGGTAAATGTTTTGGAGATCTCCTGCCGCAGCATGGTAAGCACGGCTTCCGCCAAACCTTCACTTAATTTCAGGCAGACGTTGCCGACAAACCCGTCACAGACAATTACGTCAACATCCCCGAGAAAGGTATCGCGACCCTCGACGTTGCCGATATAGTTAAGCGAACTTTTTTTGAAAAGCGCATGAGCGCTTTTAACCAGAGCATTCCCCTTGCCGCCTTCTTCGCCGATACTTAACAAACCGATACGCGGGTTATCAACACCAAAAACCACTCTTAAAAAAGCGGCGGCCATGATGCCGAACTGAAAAAGATGCTGGGCACGGCAATCAACATTGGCGCCTACATCCATCATAACAATAGGCTTCTTCAGGGTCGGGAAAATGCTGGCGATGCCGGGTCTCGAAATCTTCTTCAAACGGCCCAGGATCGTGACGGCCGACGCCATGGTAGCACCAGAATTACCGGCGCTCACCACTGCGTCCACTTTGCCTTTTTTGAGGAGTTCAAAGGCCACTACTATGGATGAATCCTTTTTCCTGCGCACCGCTTCAAAAGGAGACTCATCCATCGAAATAGTTTGTGCGGCATGGACGATATGAATCCTGCGGCCTTCCTCTCCCTTATTTACCCTCAGCGCCTTGTTAATCAGGCCCTCATCGCCAAGAAGCGTAATTTCCAGATCGGAAGCGCCGACTGCCCGTATCGCCCCGGCGACCAATTCATCAGGGCCGCAGTCACCACCCATGGCATCCAGGGCAATGTGTTCAGCCACTCTTTACTCCAACTCATCATCCAATTTGATAACAGTCCTGCCCTTGTATGTTCCACAGCCGGCACAGAGCCGATGCGGCAACTTTGGTTCACCACACTCGGCGCAGGCGCTAATGGTCAAAGGCGTAAGCGCATCATGGGCGCGTCTCTTTCTCGTTCTGGAATGTGAATGTCTTCTTTTAGGTAATGCCATTTTTCTCCTCCATTAACATCTATTGTGATGTTCAATTGCTGTTTTTATCGTGAGCCAGGCGCCGACCTGACGAAAAATCATTTTTTCAAAGAGGCAAGTATATCAAAGGGTGACGATTTCGAGTCCCGCGGGCAGCGACACTCACCCTTGTTCAAATTCACCCCGCACCGAGGGCATAACCCCCGGCAATTCTCAGAACATATTTCTTTCACGGCAAGCGCAAAAAAAATCTGCTGGCGCAACACATCATAAATATCGACCAGAGGTTTTGACAGAAATACAGTGTCCATCTCACTGACACTACAGCCATGCTCTACCGGCAACGGCAGACCAGGTTCAATATATTCCAGATCAACACTGAACTCTCCGCCCAACTGTTTGCTGAAAGGCTCAAGACATCGATCACAGTTAAGGGAAATCATGGTCTCTATCTCTCCCTCCAACAAGACCCGCGCCGCCCCTTTTTTCTCAAGAAAAACTATGGCAACGACAGGACCGACCCGTGCGACTTCATGATCAGGGAACCATGATTCGTCCTTAATCTCGAGCCGCAACCCGCCGGCGGGAATTTCACTGAACTGTATCTTCAATGTAACTATTCAGCAAAGGCAACAAATTACCATAAACTCGTACCCATAACTGTTCAATTAAGTTCAACTCGCATTAAGAGGAACTTATATATCCGGCAAGAGGCATATAGCCAACAGTTAGTAAATAGCCGTTGACTATAAGAAATTTTCCTCTCTTGTCAAGTCATTTCACCGACTAGCGCCATTTCACCGAGTCAACGAGATACCGGCAGAAACCGGCCGAAGAGGAACTCGGCCGACGGCAAACTCATCTCAACCAGAGTTGACAGGGGACAGGGGGAAAGCACGGCGCTGAAAATTGCGGTGATACGCTACATCAACTCGGAGAGACGTTGGCCGGCTTGCCGCAATCGAAGCCCCATCACATAAAGGATGCGTTTTAATAATTTTATACTCAAGGCAGGGTTATTCCGGGTCAGTTTTTCCATATTTTCACCGGACAAAGTAAGAAGCCGACATTGATCCATGGCCACAATTGTCGCGGAACGCGGCCATTTTAAAATAACGGAGATTTCGCCGACCATTGTACCTTTCTCAAGGATAGCGACAAGAATATATTTACCGCGGAAGCCGGTCTCTTTTTTGACGGCGAGCCGACCCTCCACCAGAAAGCCCATATAATCTCCGGCCTCGCCTTTCCGCATGACCACCGAGTCGGCAGGCCATTCCCTGAGTTCCAGATAAGGGCACAGCGCTTTTACCTCTTCCTGAGTCAAAAAGCTGAAAACCGCTTCAAGTTCTTCCCGGCTCAGCAGATTACAGACCGATTTTTTCTCGTCCATTCTTATTCAGGCGCTTGAAGTTCCGTTACCTTCGCTTCTATTTTTTTGACCAGGCCATCAAATCCCTCCCTTTTGGCAACGCTTAAAAATTCCCTCCTGTAGTTGACCACCAGACTGACATTTTCAATCCTCAAATCGAAAATGCGCCAGCGGCCATCCTTTTTTATCAGACTGTAAATGATAGGAATCTCCGTGCTGTTGTCAAGCAACATACTGTAAATCAAGGCCCTGTTGCCCCTGACCACTTCTTTTTTGAATTTAATTTTCTGGCCGGTATAATTATCAATCTTGCCAATATACCTGAATTCCACCAGTTTGCCAAACAAGTCAACAAACCTTGTTTGCTCCGCCGGGGTTATTTTCCGCCAGGTCGAGGCCAGACTACGTTTGGCCATTTCCCGCATATCAAAAACACCCCTGACCACGGCCAACACTAGTTTTTTACGCTCCACCTGCCTCTCGGGAACTTTAAGCCGCTCATCTCGCAGAATGTCCAGAATTTCCATAACAGACGTCTTTACCTGCTGTAATTCTTCAACCTCGACGGCTGCCACAAAATGCCATCGCCCCATAACAATAAAAACGGCAAGCAGGGCAATAAATATTTTTTTCATCGTAAATTCCTTATGGTTACTTCTCAACTTTCTGACTTGAAGTATCATATTAATATAAATAGACAAATTACTCTTG
>CAYWUR010000121.1:0-6012 GCA_964460745.1 uncultured Desulfobulbia bacterium
GTAACTATTCAGCAAAGGCAACAAATTACCATAAACTCGTAACCGTAACTTTCAGATGTGCCCCAGGTTCGTTCGTTTCGACCTCCGATGCGTACTCCCTGTACGTGAGGAGGACGAAACGGACGAGGTAAGCGCAGACTCCGAGATGGGGTGCAGCTGAATAGTTACAAATCGGCAAAATATAATCATGACACAACGACTGGCAGATTATAAAAGGGAATTGGTATTAATTTTCTTTGCGCAAATCAAAACCATTATGGGCATTACCGCCCTGATCTTCTGCATGGCCCTTTTGATTGCATTCTTCTGGCCGCCCACCTATGCAGCCGATGGCGTAATTCTGGTAAAGGGAAAAAACCTCGCCAGTTCGCCGGATGCCCTTACCAATGCGCGGGATCAAATTCTGCCCCTGAAGAAAGAAGATCTGTACTCCGAGGCCCATTTTATTGAGTCACGCCAGGTCATTGAATCCGCCGTAAAATATCTGATCGAAAACAGCCTCTATTACCATGGCGGAAATATTGATTCGCAATTCATGACCAAGGAGGTTTACAGAATAGCCAAAAAGTTAAACATCACGGTGGAGCCGGCGTCCAATGTCCTGCGGGTCACCCTTTATGATAAGGATCCCGAACAGGCGGTAGTAATGCTGAAGGCTATTATGAATCAGTACATTATCGGCCGGTTGCGGGTTTATGCGCCCGCCGAATCCGAGCATTTCTTCGCAACCCAGGCGGAGAAGTTCAAGAAAAATCTTGAGGCGCGGGAGGCCGAATTAATCGCCCTTGTCGAAAAAACCAGGTCGCCGGATCCCCGCAAGGAAATCGACAACAATCTGCTTATTCTTAATGGGCTGGAACAGCAGCGGATCGTCTTAAAAAATGAAGCCATCGAGAAGAAATTATTTATCAAGAAACTTGATGAATCATTGACGGATGGACATATCCAGTTTTTCTCGTTCATAGACAATCTGCTGCTCAATGAACTAGGCAGAAAATTACTGGATCTTATGGCGGAGAGAGGAACGCTCGCCCGGACATTTAATCCGTTAAGCGTCAGGATTAAGGCCATTGACAAGCAAATCGATGCTACATCCGCCGCGCTTAAGGCAGAAGTCAAGAACTTCAATAAAAACGAAATCAACCAGCTTCTGATTATCAATAATAAAATAACCGACGTCGGGCAGCGCATCAAAGAAATTCAAAACAAAAATATCGAATTGCAAAAGGACCTGATCGCCGCCGGCAGAATAGACAGGGAAACGGCTTATCTGCAGAATTCTTATGACACCCTGGCCAGAAGACGTGACGAGGCGAAGATCAACACGGTCATCGACGAAACAAATCTTTCTTCATACGTTAAAATCATCAGTAAGCCGTTTCCGTCGAATGGCCCGGTCTTCCCTAAAAAAAGCGTGCTGATCTCACTCGGACTCCTGATCGGTTTTATTACCGGCTGCAGTCTTGGCTTCCTGCGGGAGTACTTCGACCCAACCATAAAAAAACCCGGCGATGTCGCCAATATTGCCGATCTTCCCACCCTGTTCTCAATTTCGGAATGGAGCGGTGAAAAGTGACGGCGTACCCTCCCGAGCTACTGTGGCCTAACAGCGAAGCCGTGTCCGGTCGCTCCCCCAATGATCGGCATACTCAAAGAAGGCAACCGCTTACGTTTTGAAAGTCCCGAAGGCATGCCGCTTGCTGATCGTGTTCAGGTTAAAACGATAGATGTTCAAACAAAGTGTAAAATTCCCCCTCATTGGCGGCTACTCAAAAACTTATCTTGCCGCCAACCGAATTTTCAGCATTATCCTCGCCCTGGCGCTCATTATTGCGGCGGCCCCCTTTTTTGTCATTATAGCCGCCGCCATCAGGCTCCAGAGCGGCAGCCCCGTATTTTATAAAGGCAAGCGCCTCGGACTCAATAAAAAGCTCTATACCATGTACAAATTCCGCACCTTGCAGCCGGAGGCTGAAAAAATAGTCGGTGCCCGGACCCTGTCGCCCCGGCACGGTCTGGTTACCCCGATCGGCAAATTCCTCCGCGATACCCGCCTTGACGAATTGCCCCAGCTCTTCAATGTTATCAAGGGCGACATGGATTTTGTCGGCCCCCGGCCGGAACGCCCCATAATTTACGAGAAAATCTGTAAGAACATTAAGGGCTATGACCTGCGCTTTACCGTCAAGCCCGGCCTTATCGGCTATTCCCAGTTGTTTACGCCGCACAGCTCGCCCAAGGCCCTTCGCACCCTGATAGATAACTGTTTTCTCAAAAAAAAGCAGAAGTTCGCCTGGGATATTTTTATCGTTTCCTATACCGCGATGATCCTTGCCAGAACCATAATCGTCAAGGGGGCAAGGTTTATCTGGAATAATATCTTCCGAAAAAGATTGCTTCATATTTACAGGGAAAAACGAACATTCGAACGGGTCAGACAGCACCACGACGCCACGGCCTACATAGGGACAAAAACCGAAGACGGCGAAGTATTTCACCTACAGGCCAGACTTGTCGATGTCAACGAAGAGGCCTTTCTTATCATGACAAACCAGAAAATCGATCAAAAGTCCGTCACCATGGATCTTCATAAAGACCTGTTCGTTAAGATGCAGACAACCTATACCCCGCTGATATATAGAACGATTCTTGCCGGGCTGCAGCATCTTTTCCAGCCGGCGGCCAAAACAAAAAGACGCAAAACCAAAATCGCCAGATGCCGGGGCGCCGTTTACAGAGAGACCGAGTTGCGTGATTCACCGTACCGATATCTTTATGTCATCAAATATACGCCGATTTCGCCGTTCAACCACTATATGGTGCATCAATATTTTCTGGAAGAAAGCGTTGTCAGTAAGTAATCAGGCGCCAGAGGACGAAAGCAGTGCAAACATCCTTATTCGATAAAAGTATGGCCGCCATGAAAAATCTGCCGGCGTCCTTGCTCAGCACCCCGGTGCAAAGCCTGTTTTACCTGCTCATCGCCGGTTTATGCGCCGCTCTGCTCGCCACGCCCTATTACATGCTGGCCTTTTTGCCGGGCCTTGCCATTCTTCTGTTTCTGCTCCTCAGCCGTCATCCGTCTCCCGGCTACTACACAATAATAGCGCTTATTCCCTTTGCCGCTTACCGAAAAATGGGGGGAATATATAGATTCATTGATTTGCCGTGGATCATCGGCATTTTTCTGCTGTTGATCCTTATCATCCGCTATCTACCGCGGCATGAAGCGCCCCGTCGCCTCAAATCCAACCTGTGGCCGTTGTTTCTGGTTTTTTTCATCATCAGCATAATATCCACCCTGCTCTCCCCCTACCGGACCACGGCGCTCACCAATATCTTTCTCATGATCTCGGCCGTATTGTTTATCGCGCTCAGTTTTATCTTTATTTCCAAAAAAGGCCTCATCCGCACCATGCCGGCCGTTTTGATCTGGAGCGTCTCGGTCGGCGCATTTCTGGCGGTGCTGGGCTTTTTTTTCAATATTCATCTGTTTGTTCAGGAACAGATAAACGGCACATTTGAGCGGGGCATCGGCGGGGCGCTGGACCCCAACAACCAGAGCCTGATGATTATTTTTATCCTGCCCCTGCTGGTCCAGCAGCTTTTCTCCAGCCGCCGATTCCTCCCCCGTTCCGTAACCGTTATCCTGCTGGTTATCAATCTGCTCGGCATCCTCTCCACCTATTCAAGGGGCGGGTCCCTGATTCTTATCCTGACCACCGGTCTGCTTATTTTAGAACACCGCTGGCGATTTAAGGCAAAACACGTGGGAATAGCCCTGGCCGCCGTCGGCCTCAGTCTGGCGCTCCTGCTGACCATGACGCCGTCTTCTTACTGGGATCGGCAGGCCAACCTCATTAACTGGCAGGAAAAAACTTTAACCAGACGCGCCACCTATCTGGCCGTGGGGTGGGAGGCCTTCAAACAACGGCCGCTGTTGGGAAACGGCCCCGGCACATTCAGGGATATTTACGCGCGGACAGACTATGCCAGGGAACTGGTGCAGGAAGGCAAAACCCTGCGCCGTTTTGCCCATAATACCTATATGGAAGCCCTGGCTGGACTCGGCATCGCCGGCCTGCTCATCTTCCTTGCCATTCTGTGGCGCGCCCTGCGGAATTTTTCCTTCGCCAAACGGACATATCTGCTTAAGGGCGATCGGGAAATGTCATCTCTCATCGGCAGCTATCGCGTGTCTTTTATCGCCATGACACTGTATATCTTTATTCTGAGCGCGATGTATCATAAATATCTCCTGCTCTCCCTGGCTTTATCGAGTATTGCCTGGCGGCTTGCCTCTCAGGACGAAGAGGGTACGTGATCAGTCACGAAAGAGGAGTCCGGTTATGGATTATTTGCCGTTGATCGGTTTTGCTGTTTTTGCGCTGTCTCTTCTCGGCCTTCTCGCAGTCCTCTTCCTGTACCCGCTGACGGTGTGGTTCGCCTCTCTTTTTCTGAAAAACAGACGCGCAACCAAGGATGACGAAAGCAGACCCGCGGTCAGCCTGCTGATAGTTGTTCGCAATGCCGCCGACATAATCGAGGCAAAGATTAAAAATTGCCTCGCCCTGCGTTATCCGTCCGACCTCCTTGAAATTATCTTCTTTTCCGACGGTTCCACGGATGCGACCAACGGAATTATCAAATCATACGAGAACCGCAAACTGCGCCTTCTCGCCTCACGCCGTCACCGCGGCAAGACCCATGCCCTGAACAAGGCGGCGGCATACTGCACGGGCGACATCATCGTCTTCTCCGATGCCGACGCCGTGTTGAGTCCCGACGCCCTTGAAAAATTGACGCCGCATTTTCAGGATCAAACCATCGGCGGCGTCTGCGGACAGCGGCTTATCGCTGAAAAAAAAGGCCGCCTGCGCAATGCCCAGCGCAGTTACATCAAATTCGACAGCCGCATAAAATTACTGGAAAGCCGCATCGGCAGCATTACCTCCAACGACGGTAAAATCTATGCGATCAGACGTGAACTCTTTCGTCTTATAGCGCCGGCGGTAACAGACGACCTCTATGTCTGTATGTCGATTATCAGGCAGAAATACCGCTTTATATTCGAACCGGCGGCCCGGGCATACATCAAAGTGCCGTCACGAACTCCGGCCCACGAATTGCGGCGGCGGCGGCGCATAGTATCACGCAGCCTCAGGGGCATATACATGGCAAAAGAACTGCTGAATCCCGGCCGTTACGGTTTTTTCGCCTTTGGCCTGTTCATCAACAAAGTCATGCGGCGGTTTCTCTTTGTTTTTATGCTTCTCCTCTTATTGAGCAGCATATATTTGTCGTTTTCCAACCCGCTCATTAAGGCATGCCTGGCCGGCCAGATTTTATTCTACGCTCTGGCCGCTTCTTATCCCCTGCTTGTCCGGTATTGCAACAGGATAAAAATATTAAGAAAAACAGCGGCCGGCGCCTTCTATTTCTGTATCGGCAACTTGGGGAGCTTCCTGGGAACCGTAGACTTTCTAAGCGGTAAAAAAATAGATAAATGGGACCCCGTGAAAACGGATAATAGTTGAAAATCAGTGAGGAGTGAAAAGTGAGGTGTTGATTCATGAAGATAGCCTATATCATGTCACGTTTCCCGAAGATCACGGAAACCTTTATCCTCTATGAAATACTGGAGCTCTTGCGGCGCGGCGTAGAGGTGGAGATCTATCCTCTGCTGCGGCAGCATGAACCGGCAGTCCACCCCGAAGTTGCAAAAATCATGGATCGCGTGCACTATCAGCCTTTCATCTCCCTCCCGATTATAAAAGCGAACCGACATTATATGCGCCGCCGACCGCGACGCTATGCCGCGATGGTTGCCGAAACGCTGGGCGGCACCCTGGGCAGCGCCCGATTTTTTAAAGGCGCCCTGGGCGCTCTGCCAAAAGCGGTTTATTTTGCCTATGAGTTTGAACGACAGGGCATCAGCCACTTCCACGCGCATTTTGCCAGCCATCCCGCCCTGGCGGCCCTTATAATCCACCGGCTCACCGGCATACCTTT
>CAYWUR010000122.1:0-4026 GCA_964460745.1 uncultured Desulfobulbia bacterium
CCTGCTGCCCCATTGCCGAAAATTTTTCAATTCTTCCAAAGACAGGTCATAGCCGGTCAAATGCAACAGCCCGTATAGAAGCATCGAACCATGCCCGGCCGAAAGCACGAAACGATCACGGTCAAACCAGGCGGGATTGCGCGGATTATGTTTCAAAAAACGGCTCCAAAGCACATATGCCATCGGCGCCGCGCCCATAGGCATCCCGGGATGACCTG
Source organism: uncultured Desulfobulbia bacterium (assembly GCA_964460745.1). Lineage (GTDB taxonomy): Bacteria > Desulfobacterota > Desulfobulbia > Desulfobulbales > BM004 > CAYWUR01. The sequence continues at coordinate 219 of CAYWUR010000122.1, forward strand.
AATTGGCGGTGTTTACAGCATCGACCGTCAGCATCCGCAAGGTGTTTATGCAAAGTTGGTCCGGATTGCTTGCTTGCTCTGTCATAGGACGTCTCTCCCTTACTTTAATAAAGTAGGACTGCCGGCCATTTTCGAGCCGTAGATCCGACTTCTTACGAGTTCATCAATTTTAGCTCGGAGTATACCGATTTGTCGATAATATATCAAAGATACTTTTTTGCGGAACTAAAAAATCGTTTTTCCGACAATTTCGCCTCATTTCTTGACAATCGTATATAAAAAGAGATTTATTATGAGAATGAAATCAAGGACAAATGGACAAAAAATTGCGCTGCACTACCCCTGCCGCTGGCTCTATAAAGTCATAGGTTCCGATCAGGAAGAGCTTCGGCAGGCTATTGCCGAAATCGTTCAGGACCGCTCGTGTTCCATTACTCCCTCAAAAAGCAGCAAAAACGGCAGATACCACTGCCTGAACCTCGAAGTGACGGTAACGAGTGAAATAAGCCGCAATGAACTCTACAAAAAACTTACGAAACATCAAGCAATCAAGATTATTTTGTGACCTGCCCGCGGCTCGACCGCCGAAACACGGAAGGCGGCGGCGAAAGATTATTTTATTTGAAGAACCACGCCCCCCTGTTATAGTCGGTGTTCGGTCCTGAACCGCCTTGCATGACAGGCTGAACGATTAACGAAAGCAGGCTCTTCCATACTCAAGCAAACCAACCATGAATCTCTCAATGAGAATACAAGGCATCAGCGAATCAAAGACCGTAAACTACACGGCCCTTGTCGCAAGGCTGCGCACTGAAGGCCGTAAAATTATCGATATGTCCGTGGGGGAGCCCTATTACGAAACTCCGCCGGCAATAATCACCGCCACCCGGCAAGCCCTTGAGGAAAAAAGAACCCGTTACGGCCCTGTCGCCGGCAATCCGGCGCTTCTTTCCCGACTGGCCGAAGATTTCGAGGGGTATGGCGCGAAAAATATTCTTATCGCCAACGGCGCCAAACAGGCTTTATATTCGGCCTTTCAGGTTTTGTGCGACAACGGCGATGAAGTGATTATGCCGCGGCCTTACTATGCAAGCTTCTCGGAACAGATAAAACTGGCGGGCGGCACGCCCGTCTATGTCGACACCAGAGACCATCAACCGGACTGCGAGGCAATTAGCCGGGCCATAACGCCGAAAACGAAAATAATCGTTATCAATTCCCCCAACAATCCAACCGGGGCCGTTTATGCCCGGAAAGACCTGGAACGGATAGCCCGGCTTGCCGCCCGACATAATTTATATATTATCGCCGACGAGGCTTATGAGCAATTCGTCTACGACGGTCTGCAACACGAAAGCGTCTTCGCTTTTAAGGATATCCGTGCTAACGTCATCATCATAAGAAGCTTTTCGAAAAGCGCCGCGATGACGGGCTTCAGGGTGGGATACGCCGCGGCGCATCAGGAAATAATCGCGGCCATGGTCAAGCTACAGGGACATGTCACGGGCAACGTCTGTACATTCGCCCAACATGGCGCCTTAGCCGCCCTCTCCCTCGGGGACAAATTGTTGGAAGGCAAAATTGCGGACCTGCAGCGGAAACGCGACATCGCTTATGAATACATGTCGCGGGCCTTTGCTTGTATCAAGCCCCGGGGAGCGTTTTATATTTTCCCTGATATATCAAAACATCTTAACGGCAAAACCGCGGCGGAATTTGCCGCCCATATTTTGGAACAAACCGGAGTGGCGGTGGTGCCGAGCGAAGCGTTCGGCGTCCCGAACCATCTTAGAATTTCTTATGCGGTTAAAGAAGAAAATCTTAAAAAAGGCCTTGCGGGAATAACAGCAATACTATGATCGGCATAATCGGCTTGGGAAGATTCGGCGGACTGATGGCGAGCGGCCTAACGCCGGATTTTAAAACTTATATCTATAACAGAACGGACAAAGCCGCGGCGATAAAAAGTATCGGCGGCATACCGGCCTCGCTGCCGGAGGTCTGCCGACAGGATTATATCGTCCTCAGTGTACCCATCTCGATAATGGAAAGCACTTTGCGACGGATAGCGCCGCTGGTCAAAAAAACATCCACTATAATCGATGTCTGCTCGGTTAAAGTCTATCCCGTCCAATGGATGAAAGATATTTTGCCGCCTGAGGTTTCCATCCTCGGCACCCATCCCATGTTCGGACCCGACAGTGCCGCTGATTCCCTGCAAGGCAGAAAAATCGTCATTTCCAAAGTGCGGCTGGACGATGTAAAATATGAAAAGATAATAAAATATCTTACCCAAAAAAAACTCGTGGTGATTGAAGCGACCCCGGAAGAGCATGACCGGCAAATCGCGACAACTTTATCGCTCACCCACTTTATAGGCAGAACCTTAGCGGAATTCGGAGCGCACGAACTTGAGATCGACACGGAAGGCTATAAGCGATTGCTGCATATATTGGGCGTGGTGGAAAATGACAGCTGGCAACTGTTCCTTGATATGAATTGTTATAATCCATACGCCAAGGATATCCGGCACAAGTTTATTGACGCAATGCATAAAATAAATCAAAAAATCGACGATGACTGACCAGGCGGGTTCTGCGATCACTTACCGAGAGTCACCCAATATGAAAATTGCATTCCAGGGAATAGAAGGCGCCTACAGCGAACTTGCCATTTACAAGCATTTCGGCCGCGGGGTAACGACCGTCGGCCAGGATGATTTTGAAGGCGTTTTCACAAACGTCACGAGCGGCGCTGTTGATTATGGCCTGATCCCGATTGAAAATTCCATTGCCGGCACCGTGGTTGAAAACTACGATTTGCTTTTTTTTCATGACGTGGTGATCGTCGCCGAAATTTTTCTTCCCATCGTGCATTGCCTCCTGGCAAAAAGCGGTACCCCGCTCGAACGGATAAAAAAAGTCTATTCACATCACCATGCCCTCAAGCAGTGTAAGGATTTTCTAAAAAAACACGGCCTGGAAGGGATACCGTTTTACGATACCGCCGGCGCCGCCGGCATGATTTCCCAAAAGAACAAAAGCGATAGCGCGGCCATAGCCTCGGAACTCTGTGCTGAAATCCACAACCTTGAAATCCTGAAAAAAGGCATAGAAACCAACCTGCGAAACAGTACCCGTTTTTTTGTTATCGCCACAAGCGACCATGTTCCGCAAGATCTCATTTTCGAAAAAACCAGCCTGGCTTTTAAAACAAAACATTATCCAGGCGCTCTGGTAGATTGCTTGAAAATTTTTCAATGGTATGACTTAAATCTTACCAAGCTTGAATCGCGCCCCATTCCCGAAAACCCCTGGGAATATATATTCTATTCGGATTTCAAGGGCAGTCTTGATACCGAACCGACCAGGAAGGCCATGGCGGAACTGCGGGACCGCGCCCTTTTTGTTAAGATACTGGGAAGTTACCCACGAGGAAAACGTAAGTGATCCCAGGGCGCGAATCTGTCCGCGATCAGGGCGCTCAACATACCCGAGTATAGTTGATCGTCCTGCTTGCGAACATCTCCGCACCCTGGGATCACTTACGGAATTTGGGGAATTGTGCCGACATGGGGTGTTTATAACACGAGTATAGTTGATCGTCCTGCTTGCACCCCAAGGGCACTTCCGTTGGGCGCTTACATCTCCGCACCCTGGGATCACTTACGTGAATTTGGGAGATAGTGCGGACATTGATGTTTATTTCGGCGGCGTCCATGCTGTAGCGCCTGGTAAAGACGCCGCCGGCGATCCCCGCCGGGGCGGCTCTATCGAAGCGGTTACCCCATAATCAATCGAAATCACTA
>CAYWUR010000122.1:4126-6008 GCA_964460745.1 uncultured Desulfobulbia bacterium
CCCCGCCGGGGCGGCTCTATCGAAGCGGTTACCCCATAATCAATCGAAATCACTATGACAGCTTATATCTGTAGACGTCTTCTGTTAATGATTCCCACGCTCTTCGGGATAATGCTGATCACTTTTACCGTCACTCAGTTTGTACCAGGCGGGCCGGTGGAAAGGCTGATCGCGGAAATCCAGGGCCATACCAAAGCCGGCAGCGGCGAAGTACACGCCAGCCGCGCCGGCGACTTCTATCAGGGCGCCAAGGGACTTGATGAAAAACGACTGAAAAGACTCAGGGTCCTTTACGGCTTCGACAAGCCGCCGGCTCAACGATTCCTGGCCATGATGAAGAATTATATCTGCTTCGATTTCGGCACCAGCTACTATCACCATAGAAAGGTAGTTGAACTGGTAATATCCAAAATGCCGGTCTCCATGTCCCTCGGACTCTGGACTTTCCTGCTGGTCTATTTCACCTGCATCCCCCTTGGAATATCAAAGGCGATTAACGACGGCTCCCGTTTTGACGTCTTTTCCAGCACCATAATTCTGATAGGCTACGCCATCCCGGGTTTTGTCCTCGGCATCCTGCTGATCGTCCTCTTCGGCGGCGGCAGCTTCTGGAATATCTTTCCACTGCGGGGCCTTGTTTCAGACAACTGGTCGCAACTGAGCCTGATCAAAAAAATTCTCGATTATCTGTGGCATATGGTGTTACCGGTGACGGCCAGCACCGTGGGGAGTCTGGCGGTCATGACCCTCCTCACCAAAAACAGTTTTCTCGAAGAAATACGGAAACAATATGTCCTGACCGCCCGCGCCAAGGGTTTAAACGAAAATCAGGTTCTCTACAGACATGTCTTCAGAAACGCCATTATCCCTATTATTACCGGTTTTCCCGGCTCTTTCATTACCGCGTTTTTTACCGGCAGTCTTCTCATAGAAACGATATTTTCGCTGGACGGCATGGGACTTCTCGCCTATGAGTCGGTAATGAACAGGGATTATCCGGTGGTCCTCGCCACCCTTTACTTTTTCACCATTATCGGCCTCATATCTCGACTGCTTTCAGATCTGAGTTATGTCCTGGTCGATCCCCGTATCACTTTTGAAAGCGTGGAACACTGATGGCGAAATACCCGACAAATATTTCCAGGCGCCGCTGGAGACGTTTTAAAACCAACAAACGGGGGTATTACAGCTTTATTATATTCACCATTCTCCTGTGTATAAGTCTGGCCGCCGAACTGATCAGCAACGACAAACCGTATGTCGTCTCTTTTAACAACCGCTTATATTACCCTATCATCAAATCTTATCCGGAAACCATCTTTGGCGGTGATTTCGACACCGAATGCGACTATCGCGACCCCTATATTCTGCAAAAAATCACCAGCAACGGCAACTGGACCGTTTTTCCGCCCAACCCCCACAGCTATAACTCCATCAATGCCGACTTATCCCAGCCGGTGCCGTCTCCTCCCACGCGGTTCAACATCCTGGGCACGGATGACCGCGGCCGGGACGTGCTGGCAAGACTGATATACGGTTTCAGAATTTCCGTGCTGTTCGGTCTGGGGCTGACCGTCATCGGCACGAGCATCGGTATTATCGCCGGCGCCGTGCAGGGTTATTTCGGGGGCAAAACCGACCTGTTTTTTCAACGCTTTATTGAAATATGGGGCGCCATGCCCGAACTCTATCTGCTCATCATCTTTGCCTCCATTTTCAAGCCCAGCATCCAGCTTCTTTTGATTCTTTTATCGCTGTTCGGCTGGATGGGTCTGTCCGACTATGTCCGCGCCGAATTTCTCAGGGGCCGCAACATGGATTACGTCAAGGCCGCCAAGGCGCTGGGCGTTGGGAACCTGACCATCATGTTCAGACATCTTCT
>CAYWUR010000123.1:0-5910 GCA_964460745.1 uncultured Desulfobulbia bacterium
AAGAAAGCGGAATATCGATCTTGGCAATCGTCACTTTAAGACCGCGGACCTCGATAGCCTTCTGGACAATTTCCTCATGGGGCACCCTGCTCACCACATGTTCATATGTGCAGACACCGGTAGGCAGGACCTCGGGAATGTCATAGTCGGAAATCGTCGGGAAGCCCCAGTTGATGGCGCCGGCGGCATTGGCATACCATTCGTCGGATACCGGCCCAAAGGCCATCACGAAAGCGAATGTTCTATCCTTATTATAAATAAGATTGCCTCGGTAATCACCCGGCTTGATACCGCCGAAGGCCAAGGCGACCCGGCAGGCAAAGCCGACGGCGAACACCGCCGAGGTATATGTCGGGCCGAAAGGAACCAAACGGGTATTCCAGCCGATCTGCACATCGTTATCCCGCAGTTGTTCCGCCATGCGCACGCCGTCGCTCTGGTCATGCATGAATATGTACAGATTTTTTTCCTGCAACTCGAGAGCAATCTTGCTGGCCACCTCTTTATCGGGCGGCGCCCCCATGATAGCGGCAAAACCGGGGGCCGTGCCGTCTACAAACTCAACACCCCGTTTTCGGAAAATAACATCGTCCGCCGCCCCCAACCATATATTGTCGGCAGCCGGATCTTCGCTTTTGGTATAGAAATCCGGTTCATTCAGATAACGAATGGCCTCATACATTTCTTCGGCAAAAAATGTGGCCATGCCGGCATCAAGGGCCGGCGCCAGATAAGGCAGCCAGACATGCTCATTCACCAGCGGCGGCAGCAGTCGGCGGCTTTCCTGGAATATATCCTTCATATCACCCAGAGTCTGCACCTTGGCGCCAAGCATGCTGTATATAACGGGCAGGAAATAGGCGGTGTTCGGAAAGGAGACCTCCTGCTCAGGGCCATATTTCTTAATGGCCTCCTCATATTTTTCTTCGGCCATATCCATAATCTTATGGGCGCCTCTGATGGCGGCTGAACATATGATTTTTGACATCGAAAAACTCCTCTTACTTCAATTTAGATGTATTCGTACATAAAATTCGTCCATTACCTCGCGGCAACCTTCAAACCGCCCAACCTCAACCCATGAGGGCATTTATCAGCGATTTGGCAAGCGCGATAGCGCGAGGATGCCGCATAATCATGACCTCACCACCGGCAAGCAGCATGCAGGTGGCGGTTATTGCTTCCATCAAGACGCCGCGGCGCTCCTGATCGCCCAGGAGATCATCAGACGGCAGCCGGCATTCCTTGGCCTTCCAGACCTCACGCCCCAGGTTGCAGATTATCGGCACCTGAAGTTTTTCGTCTTTCTGCGTCAAGGCAGCCAGTCTGATACGTTCCATGACCGAGTAACTATACTCGATGCCATATCCCAGTGCGCCAACGGATGGATCGATCAATACACTTTCCAGAGACACGCCCAGGTTTTCGAGCAGAATGTTCAACTGCTTGGCCAGGTTGACATCAATGGGCGACGCCGCAACCATGGGATGCTGAAAGGCCATGGCTGTTGCCCCCAACGAACGATAATTGGCATCGGAAAGCGGGGCCAGGCATACTTTCTTATCACCGATTATGGCGGTAATTTCCCTTAAGGTCTCGGTATCCTTTTCCGCGTTGCCGCAACCCCAGACGACGACCGGCACATCAACCGTATTAATGACCTCGGCGGCGACCTTTGCCGCTTCGCCGGACGGCCGGTTCATGCCGTTAGGGTCAGTACTGATCATGGAGACACAAATAGCCTCCGCCTGATACTCGTTAACACATTTTTGCGCCCAGGCCGCGGGATTATCCAGAACGCCCTCAAAACAGCGACTCAGGGGCGTCGGCCATTCGTCAGGCGTGACATCGAGAACATCCATGGCGATAAGCGGTTTTCTGGGCATATCACCTTCAAACAGGTAGAAAGGCATCGTGCCGCTACCGCCAACCGTTACGGTATGATCACCGGTGCCGAGAACCGTCTCACGAATTGCGCCGCTGTATGCAATCTTATAATTATCCTCAGCTATATTTCCGGCCCGGTCGGCAAGCGGCGTCTCTTCAGCTTGCAGGGCGGCCGTTCCCATATCCGCCGGCACCGAAACGGCGATCTTTTCCGGAACTGCCGGCGCCTTAGCGGTCTCCTCGGCGGCCTTGGTTTCAGCCGCCTTGGCAGCCTCATCAGCAGTCTTGGCTTCAGCTGCCTTGGCAGCCTCCTCGGCGGCCTTGGCCTCAGCCGCCTTGGCAGCCTCCTCAGCAGCCTGGACTTCAGCCGCCTTGGCAGCCTCATCAGCAATTTTGGCCTTCGCTATCTTTTCGGCCTCTTCGGCAGCCTTGCGCGTCGCTATTTTTTTGGCTTCCTCGGCAGCGTTAACATCAACTTTAACTACCGGTGGTGACGCGGGTGGCGCGCCGGCAGGCGCTGCCGACGTTGCCGTGGTCGGTCGCCGGGCAAGAACGGCCTCCGCGCCGGCAAATCTTGACAATGCTTCAAATTGATCGTCTGATAACCCAAAAGCCTTTTTAAGTGATGCCAGACCGAGCCTGACAGACTCTAACGCCATCTGACGTTCTTTTTCATTCATCTCCTCATCTCCTGCTTCATCAATTTCTATCGTTTCCCGGCCTGCTTCGGCACGAAGTCCTGCAACTTCCTCCCGGGCCGCGGTGATAATTTTTTCAGCCTCCGCCCTTGCCGCCGCCAGAACATCTTCCGCTTCTTGAATTTCCGCCACCGGCTCTTCCTCCCGTACAGCGATAGCAGAAGGACGAACCGCAACATCGCCGGCTTCCTCTTCAAATTCGGGACGCGGGGTAAGCTTGGCCCGGCTGACGATCTCCGGCACGGCGCTCTCCCACTCAATGGCCATCACATGAACTCCGGCAACACCTTCAATTTCCCTTACCTGATTAATTACATCCACACAGATATTGATGCCTTCATCCTCTTTATCCCCGGCATCTTTCATGCGCTGTATCACCTCGTCGGTCACATCCATGCCAGGCACAAAATTCTTCATGTAACGGGCCATTCCCAAAGATTTAGGCGGCGTGACACCGGCAAGGATATGGACTTTTTCGTGGAGGCCCAGATCACGGACCATTTCCATAAATCTGCCGAATTTTTCGATATTGTAAACTATCTGGGTCTGGATAAAGTCAGCGCCGTTGGCGACTTTTTTCCCCAGCCGGGCGGCCCGGAATTCAGAAGGACCGGCAAAGGGATTTGCCGCGGCGCCGAGGAAGAGTCGTGGTTCTCCTTCTTTAATCGCTTCGCCGCATTGGAATTTTTGATCATCCCGCATGCCCTTGACCATACCGAGCATCTGGATTGAATCCATATCAAAAACACCTTTGGCGCCGGGATGATTGCCGAACTTCTGGTGATCACCGGTGAGACAAAGCAGATTTTTCAAGCCAAGCGCGGCAGCGCCCAGAATATCACTCTGCATGCCGATACGGTTGCGGTCACGGCAGGTCATCTGGATCACAGGCTCAACCCCCTCGGCCCGCGCCAGAATTCCGGCGCCGATACTTGACATCCTGACAATTGCTGTCTGACAGTCAGTAATATTGACTGCGTCAACATGACCTTTCAGGATACGCGCTTTTTGGCGTACAACCTCGGGATCACCACTTTTCGGCGGCCCAAGTTCACCTGTTACTGCAAAATCACCTGCGGTTAATATCCGTTCTAAACGGCTACCCGATTTCATCGGTATATGCTTCCTTTCTGTTGACGGTTCACGATTCAAATTTTCCTCATGCCTTGCCTCTGGTGTCCTATCAAGGCTTAGCTGACGCATATTGCTTGTTCTTTGCCGCACCTGCTACTACGTTACAGCTTCAATCACATAGCGCTGCTATGCTCAATCAGCTGCGCCTTGCAGGACACGGCAAACACCGGCGCAATCTTGCGCCATTTCACTCTTGACAGGACACTAGATATTATGCTGCGGTCCCGTGCAACCTACATCGGCAATGCCGCCGCCGGCGCCGGCAGCGAGATCACGACGCATCGCCATATCAAAGAGTACTCTCTCGCGCTGCTTGTCGATACCAAGGGCGGCACGCTTCTCATCAATATTTTTGATCATCTTCGCGGCAAGCTTGACAGGATCTTCTTCCACATCCCACCTGCCGCCATATACATAGGCATATTCTTCAAAAAGATGCCGGGATAGTTTCTTGGAACCGAGAATCGGCAAATTCTGGAAAACGACATGAAGGCCGCTGGCAACAAAATACTGACCGATGGCCACCGCTTTTTCACTCATCCACAGAGGGGCGGTGCCGGAAACCGGCAGATCGGACAGGTCATCACCCAGACCGCCCTCCTTCACCATTGCGGTGCCGGCAATCAACAGGCGGCTGTTATCAACGCAGGAACCAACATGCAGGACCGGCGGCATGCCGACCGCTGCGCACACCTCCGCCAGACCTGGACCGGCAAATTCCGCCGCCGCCTCCGGCCTCATGAGCCCGGCCCGGCCCAGAGCGGTCGCCGCACAGCCCGTAGCCAGCACCAGGACATCGTTCTTAATCAATTCCTTGGCAATGATCACATGAACGTCGTCGGCATGTTTAAAATTATCGCAGCCGACAATAGCGCCTATACCGCGGATGCGGCCGTTGATTATATTATCGTTCAACGGCCGGTAACTAGCGCGGAAACGCCCGCCAAGCATATAATTTATGGTCTCGTGGCTGAAGCCGACCACCACGTCAAGTTTAGAATTCTGCGGGATATAGAAATCACCTCTTTTCTTATAGTTGGCAATAGCCCTCTTCAAGATATCCTTGGCGCTGTTCAGTGCATCTTTTTCATCAAACTGCATATGAACCGCGCCGGGAATTTTGGCCCGGTAATTAGTGGTAATGACCTCGGTATGAAAAGATTTGACCACATCGGTCACCGACTGCATGATACACTGAACATCGACCACCATGGCCTCCACCGCACCGGTAGCCAGAACCATTTCCTGTTGAATAAAGCCGGCCGCCACCGGGATGCCCCGACGCATGAGGATTTCGTTGCCCGTACAGCAGACGCCGGCCAGATTGACGCCGTTGGCTTTCGCCTTTTTCGCCAATGCCAGTATTTCCGGATCTTCGGCCGCCAGGCAAAGCGCTTCGGCCAACAGCGGTTCATGGCCGTGTACCGTGATGTTCACCTGGTCCGATTTCAGAACGCCCAGATCGGTATACGATCGAATCGGCACCGGCGTACCGAACATGATGTCCGTTAACTCGGTGGAAAGCATGGATGACCCCCAACCATCGCCTAATGCACATCGTGCTCCCTGCTGCATGATATTTTCATAATCCTGATCCACGCCCATGTGGGTACGGTGCATGAGTTCCACAACTTCCCGGTCGATACCGCGCGGCTCAACGCCGCGTTTCTTCCAGATCTCCTGCCGGTTGGCCGGCGCTCTTTTCAACATGGTCTGCGTGCCTTCCTGCTTGCCGAATTCACGCAAAGCCAGTTCGCCGACCTCGATCGCAATCTGATTTTTGTCCTTATCAGCCACATCCACGCCGAATATCTTTGCCAGTTCATGCAGTTTCTGCTCATCTTTAATTTCAAACGGCGTCTCACCCTTAGCCGTGGCAATAAACCCCCGGACCATCTCCCGGGCATGATCCGTATGCGCCGCCGAACCTGCGGCAATAGCCCGGCAAAAATTACGGGCCGCCACCGTTTCGGCGGTAGCGCCGCAAACCCCGATCATGTCCGGGACCCCATCGATGATCTGGCATGGCCCCATATTGCAATTACGGCAACAGGTACCGCCCGAGCCGAAAAGACAGGCCGACATTCCACGCGCGGCTATACGGTCATAAGCGGTTTTTACATCTTTGGCGACATCCCGGGAAATAACATCCTTGGAAGAGACACAGGTGATATCCGGACAGCCTTCACAT
>CAYWUR010000124.1:0-5890 GCA_964460745.1 uncultured Desulfobulbia bacterium
GTGGAGATCGCCCCGGAAAAGATAAACTACCGGTTTGCCGAATATGAAGGAGGCTATGAAGAATTTCTGGAAGAATTCAAGCTGTTTTTCAATGACCCACGCCGGTTCACATACTCGCCGATGATCTGCTGCCGAGGCATAAAGCCGCGGTGAGGATCTGAAAAAGGAACTCCTCCGACGTTCCTAAAATTTCACCTTGACCGAGGCGGCCAGCATGTGAATATCCTGTTTATACTCGCCATTGCCGTGCGGTATGCCGGTCTGCTTCGGATCACCGACATCATTGTTTTTTGTCCTGTCCGCGAAAAACGCGTAAAGATAGGTGATGCCGCCGGAATATCTGCCGAAGCTTTTTTGTAATCCCAGGCTGAACATATTTTTATCCGCCGCCGTGATCGAAGGTTCAAAGGTGGCGTCGGGCACGGGATTCTCTTCGTGAAGATAACCGGCGGCTAAAGCCAGGGACGGATCAAGGTTATATTTAATACCGAACATGAAGCCATAGACATCCTCCCAGTTTTTGGGTATAGGAGGAACGCCGCCTGGAACCGGCGGCGCGTCAAAATGGAATTCCAGATTTTCATATCTTGACCACCCCTCCCATCTGCCGCTTACTTCCATAACGACCCTGTCCGTCACCTTATAGGAAAAACCGGCCGACATCTGCGGCGGCAACGGCAATTCAACATTGCCGCCGATATTTGTAAAGATCGGCGGCGCTCCCGCCGGCAGATCGAAGGAAACATCACCATTAAGCTTAAGATCTATCCGGCTTCTGTACGACAGGCCGAAGGCGGCCGCCTCATTTATATTGTAAAGCAAACCAAGGTTGTACCCCCAGCCGTGGCCGTCGCCGGAAAATTTCCACGCCGCGTCGTCCATGCCTGCCAGGGAAATATCGCGCTCCAATGTCGCGTCACCGCGCAGGAGATCAAACCCGCCGGCCACAACCAACTTATTCGTCACCTGCCAGGCCAGATTCGGATTGACATTAAAAGACAACAACTCCGCCTTGGTCGAGACATAACGGCCCGGCCAGCCGCCAGGCCATTCGGTGCCGAGTCCAAAAGTACTGCAAACGCCGAGCCCGGCCGTCAATTTTTCATTAAGCCGTTTCGTCATAAAAAAAGTGCTCGGATAAAAAACATTATTCTCGGCCTTGGTAGTCTTGCCGGCGGCATCCGTAAACTCCCGGTCCGGAAAAATAAGGGTAGTACCGATCTCCAGCTGGGTGCCGGCGAGTTCGGCTATCAAGGCGGGATTATAGAAATTGGACGCCGGACCTTCGGTATGCGCCACGACGGCATTCAACATGCCCATTTCTTTGGCGCCTTGGGTGAACAGGGCAAAGCCGGACGCCACGGCCCTGGGAACCGGCAAGGCAAAAAAGATCAATGCCGCCGAGGTAATGACACAGGGAATCAATCCCGTCAAGTTCAGAAATCTTGTCATTGCCTGCTGCTTACCGTTTTTGTCCATGCCCCTTTTCCGAACCATATCTTACCTCTTGATAGTCAAATTATTCCCCGGACTTCACAAAGAAATCCTTGTCACACGCCATTCATCTCAGTAGACGATCCGCCGACCGAAAATTAATTATATGCAACCAGAGCGGCGCCGTTTTTGCCGTACTCTTCCATGTAATAATAATTTTTCAAGGCATCCACGCAGTCCCGGTCAAAATGCTTGCCTATGCCCTTCTGCAGAATTTCAAACGCCACATCAGGATGCATCGGCTCATGATAATGACGTTTCGAGGTGACAGCCTCAAACACGTCGGCCACCGCGAGTATTTTAGCGCCAAAAGGAATTTCCTCACCCTTGAGCCCCCGCGGATAGCCGCTGCCGTCTATTTTTTCATGATGCGCCCCGGCGACCTCCGGTACGCTGCAATATATGCCGCCGAAATTCACCTGTGCCAGGATGTCCCTGGTTTTTGCGGCATGCGTTTGTATTGCCTTATACTCTTCCTTTGTAAGGCTGCCCGGCTTTTTCAATATTGAATCATCGACCCCTATTTTGCCGTAATCATGCAACAACGCCGCCCCCCGGATCATCTCGGTATAATCTTTTGACATGCCCAACTCCCGGCAGACGCCGACCGCATAATCCGTCACCTTAATGGAATGGCCGGCTGTTATGGGGTCACGGGCATCGGTGGAGGCAACTAATACCTGAAGAATGGATTTGAATTGCTGCAACTTGGCCTCCACCAGCCGGGCATTATGTACGCTGACCCCGATTTGCGGCGCAATGCCCATCAACAAGTTGATATCACGCTGAATTAATGGTCTCTTGGTCTCTATATTGTCGACGGCCAGAATCCCCAGGGCTTCATCCTCATGAATTATGGGGCAGCACATGAATGATTTGCTCCCCATTTTTTTTGCAAACTGCAAGCTGCGAAAAGAAAGGGTCTCCTTAATCTCATCCATATCATTTATCAGAAACGGTCTCTGCTCCCGAAAAGACACAACAAAAGCCCCCTTTGACTCAGATTTGTCCAGATGAAAATCAATTTTTTTCAAAAAGCGTCGCTGTTCATCAGTATAGCCGAAACCGGCGAGGAATTTTAATCTTGTCCGGTCGGTATTAGCCAGCAGGATCAACCCCCGATCATAATCAAGCCGTTGCTTCAGGATATCCGTAACCTTTGATAAAATCCCGTTGATGTCGGACTCCTTGCTGATGGCATGACCTATTTCGTTAATCATAAGCACGTTGTTGTAGTTCAGGCTGATCTCATCCAGAAGCTTATCCGACGGAGCGCGGAGATTCAGCAAGGCCGCATTCAGTTCCCGCGCCTCCTCCCTGCCGGCGAACCAGACAAGAAAAACGACAGCTATCCCCGCGAGAGGCATGACGGTTGTCAGAGTCAGCCGGGCATCTATTGTAAACGAACCGGCCCAGACCGCGGGAAGAGACAATATCGCGTAATTTCTTATCTTCTTCCACAATACTGAACGAGACTTTTGCCAGGAAACTATATATCGGCAGGTCTTGCCCCCTTTAAAAATGCACTCGGGATGTTCTATCTTGGGCAGCTTGAAATTAAAGATGGTGGAAATGGCTTCAAGGTAGCCGAATCTGTTCTCACACTGAAAAGCCTCTTCCTTAACGCCGGGATTCGGGGCAACAATGATCTCAACTTTATTCGAACTTATCCGTCTTGAATTGTAGAACGATGATCTGGTGAATTTTGTCGCGAATTTACCGATTATCTCATAGGCGTTGGTCGGACCGATCAAGCCGAGAACATACTGCCGCATTATCCCAAGGGTTTCAGGTGATGCCGCATATCGGCCGGCTTCCCTGGCGATATTTTTTCTACCGCTTAACTTCTCGAGCCGTGCGTAAAAAAGATTCACCTGCTTCTGGGTGAACCAGTATTCCTCATCCTCGACCTGATAAAGCTCCATGCCGGCATAATTAAGCAGCTCGGGAATATTTATATAACTGTACTTGTGCTTGATAAATTTTATAAAGGTATCTATCAGGCGGCTGTTATATAACGGCTTGCTCTCTGTAGACGATGCTTCCATGATAACGCCATTAAACAATTGCACTTCATTTTATGATTTACTTATTTGCTTCTTACTTATTTATTTATTTGTTTCCGCCCGCATTTCAGGCGTTGCTTCCATTTTTCAGTTATTACTTAGTATTTTTTCTTTCTGGCGATGCAGCAACCGGTTTAAACAACTAAAATAATGATCCGTATACGCCATATTCAACACCCAGAGGTTATAGGTTTTTTCATACGGCAAGGAATTATTGTCGGCGTAAGCCACGGGATAAAGGAGAACCGGGATCTCCTCCTCCTCATAATATTGCGACAACTGCGACAGCACGGCATAAAGCCCGGACGGCGGCAGATTCTCCGCATCCAGGATAATAACGTGGATGCAATTCGTCACATTGGACATATTCAGGCCGATATCGGAGACATTCACCATGATTACCGCCTTGAGCCCGCCCGCCATTTTCAAGGCAAAGAGATGTCTGTCCCGTTTAAAGCCGGATCGCTGATATTCACCGCTGAGAGCATTAAGCCCAAGCATCTCCGGTTCCAGATCCAAGGCCTTGAGCATGAGTCCGCCTGCTTTATATTCATAGAAAGTCTGCAACTCCAGGAGATCATCGGCTGTCGCTTCAGCCATGGTCCATTGACTGGGCATTTCCCTCCGGCCCGCGAAACTCCGGAAATGAAAATAGGCAAAAGGATCAATAGAACAGCCTTTCGGGTCAGGCGCTTTTCTGGCCACCCCGCCGAAAACAAGGTTGGGAAACTTGTTTTCAGGCCGGAAATAACAGGCGACATAATCCATATGAGCGGCCGGAAGGTTATGGGTTTCATTGATAAACCTGCCGACCTGTTCCAGAACGACGACACCGGCCCTGTTATGACTTGACGTAATCGCGGCATGGTGATGGATAATCCAGGTATTCTCATAATAACGAAACATGGACATATGTCCGTAAATAGCGCTCTTGCTCTGATAGATAAAATTAATGGCTATATCGGGGTTCTGAGCATAAAGCCTTTCGTATATTTTTTTGAATTTTTCCTTGTTGGCCTGGATAAACTCATACTTTTCAGGGTAGACAAAACCTGTTTCAAAAAAGAAATTCCACAGCGCGTCCGGATCCACCACGGCGCAGATATGGGAATTCTTGTCCTTTGCCTGATGCAGAAGGGTTGAAAGCCTGATATGATCCTGAAAATCCATATCCAGAATGGCCAGCCCGCACTTTGAGGTCATATCCCCATCTCTGTTGCTGTAAACCACCTGGGCCCTGCATTTGATGATGAAATTATTGGCGCACTCCATTCCTATCTCTGGAATGATCAAGCCGGGCATGAGTACCGAATTGTTGTAATTTTCCTCCACTGAAAAACCGGCGCCTGATATGTCGACGACCGTCAGAGTTACCATCTTGCCGGTAAATGGGTGTCTGAAGATAATATTCGGCGAGGGGGTCAACTTCTGCCGCTCGCTTCGGAACTCTTTCGGCTTAAATCGCTGAATTAACCGGTTCAGAGGTTTCAGGGCATATGACCGGGTCGACCGGCCGCCGCTTTGCCTGACAATGCCGCATGGCCCCGAAAACTGCACATCGTGACCGTTTTTAATAAGGACATCCACCGTACCGGCGGGATTAATCCATGATAATGGCCGGGATTGAGCGGTCGACAACTCGACTCGGAAGGAAACGGCGCTGAAGTCCAACAGAGAGCCGTAATATGCTACGCCGCTTTGCACAAATTGCACTTGCACATCCTTGCACGGCTGCCGTCCAACCTTTCGCGAACTTACCTCATAGCAAGACGACGGCAGGACAAAACTGAGCCCTTGCTCATCCATGCCCTCCATCTCCGCCTCAACAAGAAAAAGCCTCAATCCGTCGGAAACGATAAAGTTGAGAAATTCGTAGACCAGCGGCCCCTTGTGGAGCCCAGAGGGGTCCTCATTCCACAGACACCTCAAAATGCCGTTAAAACATGGCTGCGGCTTGGCCTTGAAAGAGACTATTTTATTATATTTTGTGTGCCGGAAATTAATCTGAATATCGCCATCTTGAAAATTGATACTGTTCAGAGTGTTTATCAGATGGTTTTTTTTAATTTCCTTCCACCCCTTTTCCAGCTGACCGGAGTCATTGCCGGAAGGCAGAGGCGTCGGAAATTTTTGCAGTAATATTTTCGCCATTTTTCAAAAAAAATTACAATATTATTAAGAACCGCGACAAGCAAGCACACACAACATATTGCGCAACAATTAATCGTATACACTTTATATTGTAGGTTGTCAACGATAGTTTTCAATGTTTTATAGTAACTATTCAGCAAAGGCAACAAATTACCCTAAACTCGTAACCGTAACTTTCA
>CAYWUR010000125.1:0-5882 GCA_964460745.1 uncultured Desulfobulbia bacterium
AAGCATGGCGGCTGATTTTGAAACCGGCGGATTTTTCAAAAAGGGCGAGGTCTTCTTTTCCATCGAAAAGGTGGACTATGAACTGGCCCTCGAACGGACGAAGGCGACGCTTGCCAAAAGTGAGCTGGCCCTGGCCTCGGTTGAATCAAAGGCCCGCGTGGCACGAACCGAATGGCATAAAATGCCGGGCAAAAACACGGCGCCGCCCAACTCTCTGGTTTTGTATGAACCGCAATTAAAAGAGGCGCGCGCCATATTGAATTCCGCCGCCGCCGATGTCAAGCAGGCGGAAATCAATCTGCTCAGGACCAGTGTCACGGCGCCTTTCAATTGTATAATACGTTCCGAGGATGTTGATCCCGGTCTGTATGTCCGGATGGGGACGGCTGTGGCCCGCATTGCCGGCACGGACAGTTTTGAAATCGTGGCGCCGATGCCCCTTGAGGAACTGCAATGGCTGACCATACCGATAAACGAAGACGTTAAAGGTTCGGAAGCCTCGTTGGGTATAACCATCGGCAACAAGGTTTATCAGTGGCGGGGCCGCATTGTCAGAAGCATGGGCGAGGTCGTTCCCCAGGGCCGCATGGCCCGGGTGGTGGCGGCGGTTGAGGATCCCTACGGATTAAAGAACAATGCGCCGGATAAACCGCCCCTGGCAATCGGTATGTTTGTTGAACTGCGGTTCAAAGGCCGGATGCTGGATGATGTCATCGCCATTCCACGCAACGCCTTGCGGGAAAATAATACCGTCTGGGTGATGGACAAGGAGAACAAACTTATAATCAAGCAGGTTGTCGTCGCCCGGCTGGAAAGGCGGGAGGCCTTAATCGGCCAGGGTCTTGAGAGCGGCGATAGAATCGTTCTGACCGACCTTACCGGCGCTGCCAACGGCATGAAACTACGTGCCGCCGGCAGCGGAGTTAAGCGATGAACGGCGCGATAAAATGGATGGCTGAGAATCATGTGGCAGCCAATCTCCTGATGATGCTCTTTATCGTCGGCGGGCTGGTCATGGGCTTCAACATCAAGCAGGAGGTCTTTCCGGAGGTTAATCTCGACCAGATCAATATTTCCGTGGCCTATCCGGGCGCCAGTCCCGAAGACGTAGAGGAAGGCATTATACTCACTACTGAAGAAAGCATCAGCGGCATCGATGGAATCAAGGAGATATCATCAGTGGCGGCCGAGGGTTCCGGCACGGTCACCGCCGTGGTCAGAGCCGGCGAGAACGCCGACCTGGTTCTACAGGAGATTAAAAACGAAATAGATCGAATCACCACTTTTCCGGAAGAGGCGGAAAAGCCGGTAGTCGCCAAGCTCTTGAACCGCCGGGAGGTCATTTCCCTGGTTGTTTATGGTGATATATCCGAGCGGAGTTTACGCGAACAGGCGGAGGCCATGCGCGATGAGCTTCTCGCCATGCCGGGTATCACCCAGGCGGAACTAAACGGGGTCCGGCCCTATGAAATTTCCATTGAAATCCCCGAACCGGTACTGCGGCGCTATAACCTTACTCTGGACAAGGTGGCGGATATGGTGCGGCGCACGTCATTGGATCTGCCGGGCGGCTCCATCAAAGCCGGCGGCGGCGAAATATTGATCCGCACCAAGGAGCGACGTTATACCGGGCAGGGATATGGCGAAATACCGGTGGTGGCCAAGGCGGACGGCTCCATGGTTTTATTAAAGGATATAGCCAAGGTGCGGGACACCTTTGCCGAAACCGATGAGTCGGCGCGGTTTGACGGCATGCCCGCCGCCATGGTCGGTATTTTCAGGGTGGGCGACCAGAAGCCTACCGAAATATCCGACCTTGTCCTGCAATATGTGGAGAAAAAAAGGCCGACCCTGCCCGCCTCGGTACATATCTCCACCTGGAACGATACCTCGGAGATGTTTGCCAGCCGCCTCAATCTTCTGACCAGAAACGCCTTTTTCGGCTTGATCATGGTCTTTATCACGCTAAGCCTTTTTCTACAGATGCGCCTGGCGCTATGGGTCATGCTCGGAATCCCTATTTCATTTCTGGGGGCGCTCTTTATCATGCCGGCCGTCGATGTGTCGATCAACATGATCTCGCTCTTTGCCTTTATTATGGCGCTGGGGATAGTGGTTGACGACGCCATTGTCGTCGGCGAAAATGTTTTTGAACATCGTCAACGGGGCAAGACCCATCTACAGGCGGCCATCGACGGCACCCGTGAAGTTGGGATTCCGGTAGTTTTTTCCGTTCTTACCTCGGTTGCCGCCTTTATCCCGTTGATGTATGTGGTCGGCACCCTGGGTAAGTTCATCAAGGTGATTCCCGTGGTGGCGGTCAGTATTCTGCTGGTTTCCCTGACGGAGTCGCTTTTTGTGCTGCCGGCGCATCTGAGCTTTGGCGGCGACAGGAACAATGGCGGAAACAATTCCAACGGGACCATTGAACGATTACGCAAAAAAATGACCGGCCTTTTAGAAAAGCTGATCAACGGCCCCTATAAAAAACTTTTACAGTTGAGCATAAAATATCGCTATGCATCTATCGCCATTGCTGTTGTGGTCCTGATGCTCTCTATCGGCATGGTAAAAGGGGGGATTGTCAAATTCAGGTTCATGCCGGTGGTGGACGGCGACAAGATCACCGTCTCCATTGAGATGCCGCGCGGCGCCCTGGTTGAGGATACCGCCAGGGTGCAGGATTATATCCTGGCCAAGAGCAAGGATGTGGTCAGTCATTTTGACCGGACAAGGCCTGAGGGTGATTCTATTCTAAGGCATATCTATTCGGTGGTCGGCGGCACTATCGCCGGGGGAGGGCCGCGCGGCGGCAGCTCGGCGTCCGGCTCGCATCTCGCCAATATCGCCATGCTTTTGCAGCCCAGCGACACCAGAGGGCTGCCGGCGGAAGAAATCGGTAAATACTGGCGCCGGCTGGTGGGCGAGATACCGGGAGTTGATTCGTTAAGCTTTAAATCCAACCTGATGCATATGGGCGCCAATATTGATGTACAGTTTTCTCATGAGAATCCTGATATCCTGACGGCTGCCACTGCCAGGCTTAAAAAGGCCCTGGCCGCCTATCCCGGAGTTGACGATATTGCCGATAATTATCCGGCCGGCAAAAAAGAGCTGCGATTAAAACTCAAGCCGGAGGCCAGAACCCTGGGTATCACCCAGCAAGATCTGGCCCGCCAGGTGCGGGGCGCTTTTTACGGAGCCGAGGCCCTGCGCCTGCAGCGGGGCAGAAACGAAGTCAAGGTAATGGTCCGGTATCCGGAAAATGATCGGCGCCACAAATGGAATTTTGAGAACATGCGTATCCGCACCCCCAACGGCGGCGAACTGCCTCTGGAGCGGGCCGCCTATGTCGAAGAGAGCCGCGGTTACAGCGTGATTAATCGTTTTGAACGAAAAAGGGTGATCAATGTCACCGCCACGGTGGATGACAAGGTAGCCAATGCCGAAGAAATCCTGACGGATTTAAAGACAAATATTCTCCAGGAGTTGACCGCCGATTATCCCGGCCTGACCTATAATCTTGAAGGTGAGGCCAAGGAAAGGCGCGAGTCCATGGGCAGCATGATGAGCGGTTTCATGCTGGCCATTTTCTGCATGTACGCGCTGCTCGCTATTCCTTTTAAGAGCTACAGCCAACCGCTCTTGATCATGACCGCCATTCCATTCGGGATAGTGGGCGCGGTGCTGGGGCATTTGATCATGGGGTTTAATCTGAGTATGCTCAGCCTTTTCGGCATTGTCGCCCTGTCCGGCGTTGTGGTCAACGACTCGCTTCTTTTAATTGACAGAATCAACAAAGGCCGGCGAAAAGGTGAAGATATGCATACAGCGGTTACCGCCGCCGGTTTAAGAAGATTCCGGCCTATCATGCTCACCTCGCTGACCACCTTTTTCGGGCTGGCGCCGATGATCCTCGAAACCAGTGTGCAGGCCCAGTTTCTCATCCCCATGGCCATCAGCCTTGGTTTCGGCATCATGTTCGCCACCGGCATCACCCTGCTGCTTATTCCCACCATCTATTTTGTCCTGGAGGATATCCGGAATTTCATGAGATTAAAGCCGGTACATGAAAGATAGCGGAGAACTGCTTTAAAAAACTCCGGGACACTCCATAAAAAGTTCTTTGGGATCTTTCTTGAATTTATCCCAGAACGGGAAACTTCTACATTGTCCGGGCCTGCTTTGATAAATTGTGCATCGACAATCGATCAAGTCAAAAAAACAGCAGAAATGCTCACCGCTTATAACGCGCTCCCGCAATGAGAACCGACCGTTAACCTGCCGTACATATTTCTTAAAGAACACAGCCACATTCATTTTCACTGCCTCTGCCGTTTTCTCCAACTCTTCCATGCTTACCCAGACATAACCGCTAACTCCCCGGCAACAATTCCCGCCACATGTTTTGCACGTATTGCCGTTAAAATGATAGGGAAAACTATTTTGATTATCCATGTCATCTTCTCTACTTCTCGGCGGAAAGGCATCAATTAGAATTTGACGGTAAAATTCGTGCCGGCAAACACACCGGTTCTGTTGAAGTTATTATCAGTTTCAAGCTGGATGAACGGGCCGAACGAAACCGGTTTTGTAAACTTGTACTCAAAACCTATCACTTCTTGACTTTGATCCATCCTCAGATCGGCCGTTTGTCCCCGGCCGAATTTCCACATCGGCGTGAATTCGGCATACGCCTTGATTTTTCCAAATCGATGTTTGACACCGAACGCCGTACGAAAACGGAAGTAGTCGTCTACGTCACCCTCGAAAAACCGATATTCCAACCTCGGATACGCATAGAGCGTTCCGTTAGTCGGCCTTCGGTATGTCATCCGTCCTCGATGCTCTTTTAAACCGGTTGATTCCGCATAGCGATACGCCAATTCAAAATCATTAATCTTTTTCGTCAGTTGAATATGCGCCTTATTGTTTCCAGCTTCGACTCGAACTTCAACTGTAAGACCTCTGCTTTCAAACCTGAAGTTGTGTCGCGATTTGTCCCAATCTCCGGCCATGACCGCACTGGGCAGGAATACAACAAACAACAGTATTACAATTTTTCTCATAACTACTACTTCCTTCCTGTTCCCTTCCCGCCCTCTGCTATCAATCCCCGATGATTTTAACCAATGCCCTTTTACGCCGACCGCCGTCAAACTCACCATAGAAAATCTGCTCCCAGGGGCCGAAGTCAAGCTTGCCGCCGGTAACGGCGACAACCACCTCCCGACCCATAATCTGCCGTTTCATATGGGCATCGGCATTGTCCTCGCCGACATTGTGACGGTATTGCGCAACAGGCTCATGGGGCGCCAGTTTTTCCAGCCAGACGTCATAGTCATGGTGCAGACCGGCCTCGTCGTCATTTATAAAAACAGAGGCGGTAATATGCATGGCGTTGCAGAGAACAAGCCCTTCCCTGACGCCGCTTTCTCTTAAACATTTTTCCACCTCCGATGTAATATTAATAAAGGCCCGCCTTGCGGGAACCTCAAACCATAGCTCCTTACGATAAGTTTTCATAGTATCTCCTTAACTGTGTCCGTAAATGAAAGCAAAAGCAAAGACGAGGCAGTCTCTCTGCTGCCGGTCTCTCTGAAATCTGAGAAAAAATTCCCGTTTATGGCAGCGATGAGTAATATACCAGACCTGCCCTGGAATATAATATCGGTTCGGCGATTTTTGCCATGTTGTTCATTCCATTTTCCTTAAAACCAGCCATCATTCAGGCAAGTTAGGAATTTTGGTGAACTCACCCTTATAATTTCGTAGCGTGTATTCTTTCTTGTTTTTACCAACAATATAATAGTCTGGCATTAATGGAATCTTGCCGATGTTAGTTGCCAACACATACATTGGTTGTGCCAGACCGGTTGTAT
>CAYWUR010000126.1:0-5825 GCA_964460745.1 uncultured Desulfobulbia bacterium
CAAAGAGATCGTGGGAGTCGTATTGCAGGGCCAGGGCCGGATCCTTGGAGGAGACCCCCAGGGTATGGCAGTATTGGTAATCATCAATAATGGTATCGCCGATTACCAGCACCTTGAGGCGCGAGAAACGGTCAAGGAGGGCGAGAACATCTTCCAGGGCGTAACGCGTTTTGAAAATTTCGATATACTGTCGCACACTTTCCGGATAGGTGGCCAGAAAACGATTGATCAGATTGGTGGAACTGAAAACAACGTCATGGGTGAATTTCAGCCGGGTGCCAATCTCCCGCGCCACATCTTCCTCCCGCTGTAGTTTGCCGGTAGGGTCGGCGGCGGCGTTCTTGAAATCAGAACCCTTGACATAGACATCCGGTCGCAACAGACGCAGAGTTTCCTCGGCGGTGGGCCATTCGTTTATCGCCACATAGTCCACCGTCTTCAGCGATGCCACGGCTTCGGCCCGGATTTGCTCATTGAAGGCCGGCCTGTGGGGGCCTTTGTCAACAAAGCGGTCAGGGGTTACGGTTACGACCAGAATATCCCCGAACTGCCGCGCCTGGTTAAAATAGCGGATATGGCCGATATGCAGCAGGTCAAAGACGCCGTGGCAGAGGATAATATTCCGGCCCTCCCGCCTATGCCCGGCGAGTATTTTTTCTAAATTCGACAAGGAATGAATTTTGTGGATTGTCATTTTTTAAGCCTTGAGCGAGTTTCCAGCATGGGACGAAGTCCATCCCGCGGCTCGGTACGCCAGTCCCGATCCGGCTGTTCACTTGGCGACGGCAGTTTTTCTCCGCTGCCGTCAGCGCTGATGCCGGCATTTATCGTCTTTATTACCTTCTCCATCTCCTTGGGCAGCCAACAATGGCCGGTTTCGTATTCTACCCCCCGGCCGTCAAGATCGAGATGAAATTCCACCATTTCCGCCCCGAATTTATGCACGGCCCGGTAAATAACCGCCGCTGACGTCGAATGATCAGACCAGCCTGTTTTGTGGCCGAAACGGCGCAGGGTACGGATTGCCGCCAGATTACATTCCTCCACCGGAACCGGGTAGCCTGACACGCAGTGAAGCAGGGTGAGGTCCCGGCCACCGGCCTGTTGAAAAATTTTGTCGGCTCTTTCTATTTCGGCCATGGTGGCCATGCCGGTTGATAATACCACCGGTTTGCCGGTCTTGGCGCATTTTATAATCAGGTCATCCCATAAGAGTTCATAGGATGCTATTTTGTAAAAATCGACATGGCCCAGCAGCTCGTCCACCGCCTGCAGATAGAAGGGGGTGCAGGAAAATTTTATTCCCCTTTGCCGGCAGCGGGCCGCCAGCCGGGGGATAAGCGCCGCTGGTAACTCCCATTGTTTTCGCAGGCGATGACGGGCGCTGGTCTGTAGTACCTCGGGGGCGAAGAGTTCTTCAATTTTAAAGAGTTGAAATTTCACCGCCGCACAGCCGATATCCGCCGCCTGATCGATAAAGGTCAGGCATCTGTCCGGATTCTGGTTATGATTGCTGGAAACTTCAGCGACAAAGGTTACCGTCACCTATTCTCCTTTCGGGCCGCGGCCGCTCATCAATGCCGCCACCTTGGCGACAATAGCCGGTGTCCCGTCCTCTATGTTCACGGTCTCGGACAATATTTGCGCTTGGCTTATGATCGGCGGCAGCCTGTCCTCTAAATCAACGGGCTGATGAATTGATAATGGCGGCAGACCCAGTTGTTTATAAAAAATCATGGCGTCGCGGTCATGTTCCGCCGACAGCGGCCAATTGACGGGCATGGCCTCCAGGAACAACGCCTCATAAAAACTATAGCCGAAATTCCCCAGATAAACCTTTGCCCGGGCCAGCAGTTCCGGGAAATCATCGGCTCGACCGGCGACGAAAATAATCTCCAGGTTATGGCGCCGGGCCAACTTTTCTACCTGAAGACGGCGTTCTTTATCGTGCAGATAAGCCAGAATATCAATATCTTTGGGCAGATTAAGTCCCCCGGCCTTGCGTATTTCACGCCGGATAATGATAAATTGCCGACCGGCGGCAAAGGTTCCTTCGGCCCGATCAAGCCGGGGAACGCCCGTCGGTGTCTCAGCCGCTGTTACACCGGGGATTATGACCATATCCGCGAGTTCGGTCCAGGGCGCAAGTTTATCCATAACCAGACTGGCGGCCGACGACGTAAAATGCCGCCGCCAGTCATGAGAAATATGCCGCTGGGCAAGATCAAGGATTATACCATCATAATCGGCATAATCCCGTAATCTCTTAAATTCTAATTTGGTTGGCGCCGCCGCCGTTGATCTTTCCAGGGCATCCCAGATGATCCGGAAGCCTCGTTCCGTTAATTGACGCCCGGCAAATTCATCATCAACCATAAAGGTAACCGGCCAGCTCAGGCGTTCCGTGATCTGGAGCCCTATCTCCATGCTCCGTCTGAAATGGCCGTAGCCGAATTTGCCTCCGGCGTCGCAGACAAAAAGTATTTTTTTTATATCCTCAACCAGTTTGCGTTGATGGACATGGCTGTTTATTTTTTTTATCTCCGGCTTTCGTCGCAAAAGATCAAGAACCGCGGGCAAATCAAAGGCTTTTTTCTCGGCCGTCAGTTCATCGTATAATCGATTAAAAAACTCCAGATCAGCCCAGGTGTCTATCGACAGGCGCAGATTATCACCACAAAGATCGATTCCCGGCGCCGCCGCCATAAAAGAAAATTCCGCCGGTTGTTCCCCCATGACCGGAAAATGGTGTTCTTTTAACTCCGGTCGGTCGGAAAGTTCATCGGCCCGTTGCCAGGCTTGCCGGCGGGCAATCCCCACCCCGTGCAGGCCATGGCCGGCCGGCATTATATTCATGACGTCGGCCTTGGGATTTTTTTTGAATTGCCGTAACAGATCGTCAATGGCCGGGGCGTACATCAATGGGCAATCACCGCTGATCAAAAGACAGATGTCGGCCCCATACTCCTCGGCCGCCAGCCGTAGTCGGGTAGTTACATGATTGACATCACCTTCGTACCAGAAACAGGGCAGCCCCTGGTTGGCGGCAAAGTCCCTGAGTCCTTCATTCGCCGGTTCCGCCACGGTGGCAAGGACGATTTCGTCCACCTCGCGGCATTGACGTAGACCGGCGATTGTCCAGGCCAGCAGGGGGCGATCGCCGATTATCTTGAAGTGTTTGCCGGGCAGGCGGGACGAACTTGAACGGGCAACCAGGAAGGCCACGGTTTTTTCTTTCATGAAGTGAACCAATTCAAAAAGAAGGAGGGGCAAACGTAACTGACCATGGGGTAAGCCGCCGCCGATTCGGTGATCTCCTGTCGGTAAGCGATTACAGGATGCCGAATCCGTGGCGTTGTGATAAAGGGGGCGGGACCACCGGGTTGTGTCCCTCCCCCCTTACGCTTGTAAATAGGTTATAATCCCAGTCTTATGCCGGTAAACAGCCTTAAATCAGGCCCGCCTATGCCATCCGTAAAAGAACGACCCGCGCCGATACTTAACTGTGTACGGTCTGTTATCATGTAAGAAAACGAGATATCCGTTTCAAGCGGTGATAGATAGTTATCAAAAAGATCATTTGAGTTGGCGGGTGTGCTGCCGTAAATATCCAGGGCTACATTCGCTTTTTCATTTATGTTGTAAGACAAGCCGGCACCGGCGAGAAACAGGGTTCCTATCCTTTGCGTATTTGATATATTCTCATTTTCCCGTAAGTGAACGCCGAAATTCATGGCAAAAAGAAGCCTGTCGTTTATCTCGCGGTCATATATCAGATTAATTCCGCCTGACAACGAACTGTCGCCAAACCAGTCCTCTTGTGAGCCTGTATCGATGGTTATAAAAGGCGAAACAGCGAAATTACCCTTATCCGCCCGTGAGATGAAATATTTGACATATGCCCCGATATCTCCAAACTCCGAGGATGATACATTAGTCATCTGGTCAATCTGCCGACCGTCTTGGTCAAGCAGATAGCTGCCGGTGAGACCAGCCTGCAAGGTATCTGTCAGGCCGTAGGCAAAAGCGGCGGTAATAATGGTTTGCTGTTCCGACAGTTCCTGGCCGGTTGTTTTTTCCACCGGGACATCGGCATAGTCGATAAAGGTTCCAACCCGCATTTTACCGGCGCCGAGCATCTTGGAGGTCTGGAGGGTGATCGTCCTGCTTTCATCCACCCTGGGTGTGAAAATATGGGCATCCAGGGCATGGGCGGAATTAGCGGACATAAAGATTATAATAATACCAAGCGCCGCCGTCCGGCCGAAGCGTCTTTTCCTCGCCAAAGGAAGCAGCGCCAACGCAAAAATAACCAAGAGCGCTGAAAACGGTTTTTTTACGCCATAGACCAGGGGGGTCAAGGCCCAGCGGGTCAATGTTCTTAAGGTTTCATGCCCTCTGATAAAATGCGCCAGAGGAGGAGATGTCCTGTAATAAAGCCTGACAAACGCCCGGCCAATGCTATTGGTAAGCAGATGATTATCCCTGAACTCCCGCAGGAGTTTTACCTCGGGTTCCATGTAGCTGCCGTATGCCGCAGTTGCTATGAAACAACCGCCGCCGCCGCGGACCTCCGACTGCGTCCGTGGGATAAGAATAATCGCGGTGGCGATTGCCCTGGAAGTCACCCAAGAGGTAACACCCGAACCGAGGATGGGTATCGGATAGCCCGTGCCTGTAATTTTTGTGTCGGTCCTTGTGTTGAAAACATCTACCGTGCCGTTTTCATGGGTTATATAACCTTTTTCAAAACCGGCCGCTGTCGCTACGCCATAGCCGCCGATGGCAAGCGGCGTTACGGTGTCATCAGATATAGTCAATACATAACTTGGGAAGTATATCTTGTCTCCTCGCGGTGAGAGCGCCATGTTTCTTCCCCAAGCGGAGATTGCCGAAGCGGTATTGTCGGATGTCTTTATCTTGAAACCGTCGTCACCATATACATACCTCCCGTCGTTGGTCACAATCAGATAACGTTCTTCCGAACCGGCAGCTACAGATGCGATAACGCTGCGGGTTGCAGTGTCAACTATACATACAGTGCCGTCATACCTGTTGGCGATATAGGCCCGCGCCTGTACGGGGTTCATGGCTATGCCCTCGGGCGAAGCAAAACAGTCGTCGTTAATTACCGCGCTTACCGTATTGTTTGATGTATTGATTATTGTTACCGAACCGCTTGAACTGCCGCCTCCTTTCTTGTTTGCCACCCAGGCCTCCGAACCGTCCGGTGTGATTGCCACGGCATAGGGTTCATCAAAGCTTGTATCCGATATGCTTTTGGTAACGGTGTTTGTCCTGGTGTCTATCACATCAACCTTGTCGCCGTGTCTTATCGGCACGTATACCTTGGTGCCGTCCGGTGTCGCCGCAAGGTTGCGGGGTTCATTGCTGCTTACGGGAATGGTTGCGATAACGGTGTCCGTGCTTGGATCGATAACCGAAACCGTATCATCATCCGCATTGGAGACATATACCCGTATAGCCGTGACTCCCCTGCCGCTTAAGGCAATATTCACGGTTGGATCATCCGAGGTAATAGTCAGGGCGGCGTTTCTATCGCCGGTCGTGGTGGGGCTGAAGGCCACCGTCACCGTACAGTCGCCACCGCCGGCTATTGTCGGTGTTGTGCCGCCGCAGGGGTTGCCGCCGCCGTTTACATCGAGGGTAAATTGCGAAGCATCCGCACCTGTAAGTTGTATTTTAGAGACATTGAGGGCGGACGTCCCAGGGTTGGATATTGTGACGGTTTCCGCCGCGGTGCTTATAAGTTCGGGAATATCAAGAAAGGCTATCTGGTGGTCATCGCTTGGCGAGACGGAATC
>CAYWUR010000127.1:0-5809 GCA_964460745.1 uncultured Desulfobulbia bacterium
GTCATGATCGGTTTGATAAAACAATATATGCCGGATTAAGCCATGCTTCCTGTCTGCGGATTCTTAACGTGCTGGCTAGGGATAAAGAATATCCGCAATCGTACAATTTCACGGCAATGGCCATGCGGGTTAATCGTGCGACCAACAGCGTCAGCCGCTTACACCGGGATGTTACCAAAAAACAATTTCCGCAGTTCGCTGATAAAATAACCGCCATCACCAACGGCGTACATCATCTGACCTGGATAAGCGACAACAGGGCGGCGGCTTTCGACAGCTTTACCGAGTTGCATGAATGGCAAACTGATCCGAGCGTCTTCGCCCAGGCAACCGACTTAAAAGACAACAAAAAATTCCGCGCCGCCCTTGATCGCGCCTGGAAAAAGGATACCGGCATCCTCATCAACTATGTCAACGAGATGTTGAACCTCCACCGCAAACAGATGCAGGCGACCTGGATCGACCCCCCTAATTATTTGTCTTTATTAGACAAAGAAGTCCCCTTGGATCCCGCCGCCTTCACTATTGGTTTTGCCAGACGCTTTTCGACATATAAAAGGGCGGATTTAATCTTTGAAGATATTAACTTCCTGGTGGATATCATTGTCGACAACAACTGGCCGGTGAACTTCCTTTTTGCCGGCAAGGCGCACCCGGCCGACAAACCGGGTCAATCCGTCATTAAAGTTATTCTTGATCTCCAGAAAGAACTCTATCTTAAAAGCAACGGTCTGGCGAAACTCATCTTTATCCCCGGCTATGACATGAAAATTGCCAAACTAATGGTTGCCGGAGTGCATGCCTGGCTGAACAGTCCGAAACGGCCGCTGGAAGCCAGCGGCACGAGCGGCATGAAAGCCGCCATGAACGCCGTGCCTAACATCAGCATTATGGATGGCTGGTGGGTGGAGGGCTATCATGGCGGCAAAACAGGCTGGAAGTTCGGCTACGAAAAAGCGGTTGAGGAGGAAAGCTTAAGCGAGGATCCGAACGCCCTGCTTTACGCCGAAGATTCCGCTTCTTTTTACCGGCTGCTGCCCGAGGTTCTCAAATCTTTTTACGATCCCGCCGCCAAAGGGCAATATATGGATAAAGGCATTATGAATCTTATTTTGAATGTGCCGATCTTCAACACGCACCGCATGGTGGCGGAATATACGCAAAAATATGAGCTTTCCCTGGCACCCGCGGTCGACAAAAAAATCAGAAAATTCAAACAGCTATACAAAAGCGAACAATAAAGCCGCCGGGCATGCGCCTGCCGGAAGAGACCCGCCCCCGCGGTACGGTCCGACAAGCGGAAGGCGCCGGATGAAAAAATCGACCAACCTTGTAACTGCCGTCACCGTCTCACTTGCGGGAGGAATTGCCTGGGCCGGCAGCAGATATTGCCTGCCGGAGATAATATTGTGGCCGGCGGTCCTGGCCGTGGCCGGTGTCCTTCTGCTGAGTTGCCGGACACCCTTTCAAGCCGTAACCCCCAAAGCCCCCCGGCGGCTTCTGCAATTATTTTTTTTCCTGATCGGCGCCCTGCACGCCGGCCCGTTTCTTAAGCCGCCGGCCGACGCCAATCATATCTATAATCTGATCAAATATCGACAAACAGTCACTATCAGCGGGCGGTTGGTACAAAGTCCGTCAACAACCGGTTATGGACCGCACACCAGAACCAGGCTGCTGATGGCAGCGGATTTTTTGTCCAGGCCCGGGGAAGAATTATCGGCCGTTAAACCGGTCGCCGGTTTAGTCCGCCTTTCCCTGCAAGGCCTGCCGCCCGCCGACCTCGAGCCGGGCGACCGTTTTATAGCCAAAGCGGTCCTTGCCCGGGTGTATGCCTACGCAACCCCGGGGGTCTTCAACTACCAAAAATTTCTGGCCGGGCAATCCATCTGGATTACCGGCTGGATCGGCGCGCCCGGCAAAATTTTCAAATTAAAAGACCTCGCCGCCGGCAATATTCGGCGCACTTTGCGCTATTACCGTTATCTGCCCGAACGTTTTCGTCACGATATCGCCAAGTTCCTGGATCATACCCTGGATAATCGCACCAGAGGACTCTATAAGGCTATTCTGATCGGCGACAAATCGGCAATTCCGCCGGCCATCCTGGAAAACTTCAAGGCGGCCGGTTGCGTCCACATCCTGGCCATTTCCGGCATGCACATGGGATTGCTGGCCCTGCTCTTTATCACCGCCCTTAATTGGTTACTCAAGAGATCCACCTGGATAATCCTGCATATACCGGTTTTAAAAACCGCCTCCTTTCTCGCTCTTTTACCCTTATCAGGTTATGCCCTTATTGCCGGCTTCAATACCCCGGTCATCAGAGCTCTTATCATGGCGTTCTTTATTGTATCGGCCATTCTTTTTGACCGAGACCGTTCTCTTAAAACCAACATCGCCCTGGCGGCTTTACTCATCCTGTTATGGAACCCGGCCGCGCTCTTCACCGCATCCTTTCAGCTGTCCTTTGGCGCGGTTATCGCCATTGCCGTAATTTATCCGCGCATAGGCGCCCTGTTCGACACTAATTACGGCCAACGCCGGTCGGCCGCCGGCCGCCTCGCTGGAAAAATCATACGCTGGTCACTGGCCGGCGCGACCCTCTCCGTTGCCGTTCTCCTGGGAACGGCGCCGCTGCTCCTTTACAACTTCAACCGCCTCTCTCTGGTCAGTCCGTTCGCGAATCTTATCGTTGAGCCGCTTATCTGTCTCTGGTCGCTTATTATCGGCCTTGCCGCTTGCATAGTGATGCCCTTTTCCCCCGCCCTGGCTGAAGGGCTTTTCCATGCTGGCAGTTGGGGGCTGACCGCAGCGGCCCAAATTACCGCGACCTTCGCCAAGCTGCCTTTTGCCGCCCTCTGGTTTACCACGCCGTCGCCGATTGAGATTATCGCGTATTTCCTGGTGCTGGGCGGCCTGATATACGGCAAACCGTGGCAAAAGGGCAGTCGGTCTAAATTTTTCATAATCCCGGCCCTTGTTATCATAATTGCCATGCCCGGACTGCGGCATATGATACGCCTATCAACAGACGAAACAACGGTAGACATCCTTGACGTCGGCCAGGGAAGTTCAACCCTGCTTGAATTGCCGCAAGGCCGGACTCTTCTGCTTGACGGCGGCGGGCCGCGGGGCGAGCGCTTTAATGTCGGAGAAGGAATAATCGCGCCTTATCTCTGGAAAAAACGCATCAGCCGTATCGACGGCGTGATCATTTCCCATCCGCACGCGGATCATTACAACGGTCTGGCCTTTATCCTCCGGCATTTTAAGCCGAAAACACTGTGGATTAACGGCGAGAACAAACAGGAACCCACCTATCAAAAACTCCTTGACCTAGCCGGGACGCTTGCTATAGAAATCAAAGCGCCGTCGGCCGGCGCCATGCTCTTTCAAACTGACAGGGTTAGTCTCGCCTGCGTTGCCGGAGCCGGCAGGCGGACTGACATATCAATAAACGATACTAACAACCGCAGCCTGATATTGAAGCTTGTGCAGCGCGGCAAAACCGACGGCAGAGAGGTTTCGTTTCTCTTCCCCGGTGATATCGGCAAAAAAGCGGAAAAATGGTTGGCGGCGACGAAAAAAGACATCAACGCCGACGTCCTGCTCGTCCCCCATCATGGCAGCCTGTCATCCAACAACAGCGTCTTCATGGCCGCGGTATCACCTCAATACGTGGCGGTTTCCGCGGGGCGTTTCAATAATTTCAATTTCCCGGCCCCGGCCTTTGTAAAATATTGCAAGACAAAAGGCATCAAGACGCTTATCACCTTTCGTGACGGCACCACCTCCTTTACCACCAACGGCGATGCGTTAAAGGTCAGGTGTGAGGAGTGAGGTGTGAGAAGTGAGGAGTTAAGGGGGCCAAAGTAAGCGGTTCCAAGGTGCGGAGATGGCCGTAAGCAGGGCATTCAACTATACTCAGGTATGTTGAACGCCCTGATCGCGGCCGGATTCGTGCCCAGGGGCCGCTTACTTTTCGATCAATACCAGCCAGGTGCCATCCTCAAGCTGCTTCTGCTCAAGAATTTTGTGCCCTTCCCGGCGGACGGAGCCAGGCACATTATTGATCGGCGGCCCGTCGTCCAGGATCAATTCAAGGATCTGGCCGGGCTTTAATTTGGCCAGCTCCACCTTTGTATAGACGAGATTCATCGGGCAGCCGACTCCCCGGCAACTTTTAAAGGCATCTGCTGTTTTTGTCACGGCATCCTCCATCGTGTCTGTTTGCGCTGCGGCGCCATCCCCGGCGACAACCTCGACAGGCTCGGCCGTGACCTCGCCCCTGCGGATAAGAAATGATTTGACGGCGCGGTCGTTTTCCGCCAGGGAAACAATAACATAGCTGATATCCGGATCGTAAGCCAGCCTGATATCTTCAGCAGACGGCCGGGCCGGCGTTTCCGGGTGGCTGTGATAAACAGCACGGTATTTCAAACCCCTGGCCCGCATATCCTTTACCGCGGCAAACTGTTCCCCAGGGTCCATGCTGAAATGATCAGCGGCCTTATCAGTGTTGGTCAGCTCATAATGCCTGTTTACCAGGCCGTCCTCGGCCGCCAGATAACCACAGGCCTCACAGGGCGCCTCTCTCTCGGCGTGGGCGATAATGGCCGTGATAACGCTCTCCTTGATTCTCAGCATGAATTATTTCCCTTTAAGGTCGCAGGCGGTCTGCTCCGCGTCAACCAGTTCGGTGATGGTTGGATTTTCGCCGCAAATAGGGCAGTTTTTCTGGCGCTGTAGCAGCACCTTTCTGAAACTGAAGTTCTTGGCGTTAAAGGAAAGCAGGGTGTCGGTCAGGAGTTCGCCGACCTCGGTAATAAATTTTAAGGTCTCGGTTGCCTGGATAGTGCCGAGCATGCCGGCGACCGCCCCGAGTACACCGGCCTGTGAGCAGGTCGGCACAGCGTCGGGCGGCGGCGGTGTGCGGAAAGAACAGCGATAGCAGGCGGAACTATGCGGCACTACAGTCGTGGTCTGACCATCGAAACGGAGAATGCCGCCGTGCGAGAAGGGAATATCTTCCATTACACAGGCGTCGTTCACCAGGAATTTGGTGGGGAAATTATCCGTGCCGTCAACAATGAAATCATAGTCGCGGATAATGTCACGGATATTGTCGGCACAAAGCAGTTCCTTATAGGTCCTGACCTTTATGGCGGGATTGATGGCCAGCATTTTCTCCCTGGCCGATTCGACCTTGGGCACATTGATATCCTTGGTAAAATGACAGACCTGGCGCTGGAGATTCGAGAGTTCAACATGATCGCCGTCAATAATGCCGATTGTGCCGATACCGGCGGCGGCAAGGTAGAGAGCCGCCGGCGCCCCGAGTCCGCCGGCGCCGACTATCAGTACCTTTGCCTCCAGCAGTCTGACCTGTCCTTCAACGCCCACGTCCTGTAGGAGGATATGCCGGCTGTACCGTTCCAGTTGTTCCGCCGTAAAATCAATCATAATGCCTCAAGCCCCCTTTCCATATCTTCACGCAGATCTTCATAATCTTCAATGCCGACGGCCAGGCGTATCATTGTCGGCCGCACCCCCATGGCAAGCCTGTCTTCTTCAGAGTATTCCGCGAAGATGGTGGAGGCCGGGTGAATGATCAGCGTCTTGTTGTCGTTGAGATTGGTTGCCCGCCGGATCAGCCGCAAGCGGTC
Source organism: uncultured Desulfobulbia bacterium (assembly GCA_964460745.1). Taxonomy (GTDB): domain Bacteria; phylum Desulfobacterota; class Desulfobulbia; order Desulfobulbales; family BM004; genus CAYWUR01. The sequence goes on from CAYWUR010000127.1 coordinate 5,670, forward strand.
GATAAAGGCGAAGCAGGCCTCCCGGTCCGCAAGATCAAAGGTCAACAGCCCGCCGTACCGCCCGGCAAATTGCCGCCCGGCTGTTTCAAAAAATGGTGAATCCGGCAGGCCGGGGTAATTAACCGCCTTGACCTTTGGTT
>CAYWUR010000128.1:0-5795 GCA_964460745.1 uncultured Desulfobulbia bacterium
GTGCATTATCTGCATATCGGCCGTTTCATGGATAAATATTCCTGGTTCGGGCGTTTTGTTTTTTTGCTGCCCATTGTCTTTTTTTTTACGCCATATTTTGGATACGTTGCACTCTTGTATCTGCTGCTGTACCTCATCTCGCCGATCGTTACCCGGCGACTTGAGCCGGTGTCCCGCTCTTCTTCTAATCATCATGAATGAGGTGGTAGAGCAGCCACCTTTAGGGCTTTGTCCCCCGTGATCAGCTACCATCCCATGAGTTAGTATTATTCTGTAGAATAGTTCACGGATACAAGGCTTATAGCCATTGCACGGGGTGCTCTGTGGGTAAATTGCACTCCTGGAAGTTCCCCGTCGTTCTCCGGGGTTGGACGGTAAATCGGGAGAAATGCTTATGATCAAATATGTTGTGGCGAACTGGAAATCGCATAAAACCTTGTCGGAGGCGGAAAAGTGGTTTGCGGCATTTTTCAGCCTTTATCGCCCCAATTCCCAAGTGCGGGTGATTATCGCCCCGTCCTTCGTCTGTCTGGCGCCGCTGCGGCAGATACTGCGGGAACGGCAGGCCGCTCAACAGGTCGAGCTGGCGGTTCAGGATTTATCGCCATTCCCGCTGGGTGACTACACCGGGGCAGTAGCAGCCGCCATGGTTAAGGATATGGCGGACTTTGCCATTGTCGGTCATGCGGACCGCCGCCGTTATTTTCATGAAACCAATCAGGAGATCGCCAATAAAGTGAGTGAGGCCGCGGCTGCCGGCATCAAGCCGATACTCTGCGTTTATCGACCGCATGCCCGGGCACAGATAGCCGCCCTGAATGAAGCGGACATCAAAGATCTTATTATAAGCTATCGGCCGATCGAGGCTGTCGGCATTGATATTCCGCAACCTCCCGAGAAGGCCGCCGTGGTAATACAGGAGATTCAAATGATCATACCCGAACGGCCTGTCCTTTACGGCGGCTCCCTCGACGCATCGACTGCCGCCAACTATATTAATCTGGAGGGGGTCTCCGGGTTAATGGTGGGTGCGGCAAGCCTGGACGCGGAGGAATTTGCCGCTATCTGCGGAATTGTCGCCAAGGCGTAAACTGGTTCAATTCATGTTGGATTTTCTGCAACAGCCGGCAAATTTGGTCCTTTTTAAGACGCTTGGCAAGCTGTTTTTCCTAAGCGTCATCGGCTATCTGTCGGTACGGTCCCACCTCCTTTCCGCCGGAACAATCGAATGCCTTTCACGATTTGTAATTGCCGTTGCCCTGCCGTGTCTGATAATTTCCACCCTTGCCAGGGAACTCAGTTATGATTTGCTGGGAAAAATGGCGCACTGCCTTGTTGCCGCCATAATTTTAAACGGCCTCGGCCTGGCCGCCGCCCTGGCGACGCGCCGTTTTTTTCTGCCGCCCGCCTTGCAGGGAAGGGGATTGTTTCTTTCTCTTGCCTCTATCCAGAATTCCGGCTATCTGCCCATTCCGCTGACCATCGCCGTTCTGCCCGGCAGTCAGAGTTCCATGGGAATGCTTTACGTCTTCATTTATATTTTCGTCATGGGTTTTATTTTTTGGTCCCTTGGGGTGTGGCTCATCAGCGGCTCGGCGGGCAGAGGCTGTGGCGGCAGTTTGCGTAAGGTGGTGAATCCACCCATGGTCGCCATGCTGGTGGGGCTGCTTTTTCTCATCCCCAGGCTTAAGGCTGGCTATGCCGCCCTGGCGCCGTTGCCGGAAGTCCTGCTGATGGCGGGCAAAACAACAATTCCTCTGGTTCTTATCATTCTGGGTGGGTCGTTTGCCGGCATTTCGCTGGCCAAACCAGCCCGGCTTGTCGTCGGCTTGGCCGCTGCTTTGAAACTTTTTATTATTCCGGCCGCGGCATTATTGACGGCTGTATTTTTAAGACTCGATCAACTATTTGCTTTTATCCTTGTTCTGCAAGCCGCCATGCCGGCCGCCATGAATCATATTGTCGTTGTCCAGGAATACGGGGGTGACGTTGCTCTTACCTCACATGCTCTTTTTGTGCAATATCTGCTTTCCCTGGTTACAGTGCCGTTTTTCCTGCTGCTGTTCAACGCGCTTTATTTATCCTGAATCAGTGCGGACAAACGTTTTCTTCGTGCATCAGACCCGCCGCATTTATAAAAGCGCACCGCCCCTTGCGTCAAATTTTTATATCTTGCGAGTCCTTGATTTTTTTGCGTTGATATTTATTTTTAGAGGAGATCATGGATTCGTGAGCATTCGGGAACGGCCCGCAGGGCGGCGGGTGATTTTTTTGAACGGCGGGGATTGTATTTTTTGCTGTAAAATAAATTGATTATTTTCGCAAACAGCACGAAGCCGTAATCGGTCTTGGCGGACATGGCGAGGAAGTCAACCCGGGGCTGGACTTTAATTCTCTTTTAGGAGGTCTGAAAAATGGCAGGAACTACTGGGAAAAGCTGTGCAAACTGTGGGCAGCCTCTGCCGGCATCGTTAAATGCCGAACTTTGCCCGCATTGCGGCCTTACTTACTGGAAATGCGGAAACTGCGGATTTCTGCTTACCGCGGCTACGCCACCGAACACCTGTCCGAGTTGTGCCGAGAAGTGCGAATTTAAAAATGTAACCTGTTATACTCCGGAGTGCGGGGGGCCGGGGAATGTTGACCCACGCCTGTAAAGCGGTCCCGGGGCTGCCTGTGCCTATTCTGGATGCTGAAAAAAAAGCCCCGCCACAGGGGGGCGGGGCTTTTGGTTTTGTTTAATTACAGGTTTTACAGCTGACGAACATTGGCGGCAGCCGGACCTTTGGCGCCGTCGACAATTTCGAAGCTGACACGGGCGCCTTCATCCAGGGTCTTGAAGCCTTCGGCCTGGATAGCGGAATGATGAACAAAAACGTCCTTTCCGTTGTCTTGCTCAATAAATCCAAAGCCTTTTGTAGCATTAAACCATTTTACTGTTCCTTCTGACATTCTAACTACTCCTTTATGCTTGGCCCCTTTCGGCAACCAATTAATAATAAGGCCGATCTATCGATGGATAAATCGGCTGGCAGCCTGTTCACTCATACAAAAAAGCCGCACTCCATAATTGATGATAGTGCGGTTTCACCCCATTACCGGCAGATATACTGCATGAAGCGGTAATCATGACTTTATTCCCCTGTGTTTTCGTCCAGGTGTCAATAGTTACCATTGACATTTGGCCGCCTTCTCCTTTCGCATGATAAGGTATTTTCGTCCAGGTGTCAATATTTATCCTTGACTCTTTTTTGTAAAAATGTTCAAAGCCATTTTTCAATAGTTTATCAAATCAAACTAAAAATCAGTGCCTGTGAACGTGGACAGGCTGGCGTATAAGTTTGATAATTCCTCCGCCGCCAGTGATTATTTGCCATGAAATTATTACCGACCTGGATTTCCCTGCCTGCTCTTGTTGCTTTTTATCGGCCTCTGGTGCGTCTGTCGCCCAATATTAACAAAGATGGTTATGTCCGACGCGTGGTGGCGGTTGCCAATAGTTATTTCAATAAAAAATTCGCCAGAATTCCTTTTGGTGATAGAATGCTTTTTTTGCCCTATTGTTTAAGGGCGCAGCATTGTCCCACACAGATTGATCATGAAGAAGGTCTTCAATGCCCGGCCGATTGTAACATTGTCTGTAATCTGAAAGAAATGAAAGAAACGGCTCTCGCTTTAGGCTATCGCAACGTCTATATCGTGGTTAGCGGCAAGCTCCACAGAAAACAGGGGATATTACGGAGCAGGGATTTTCTTGTTGGCAAGATTAAACAGCACCGGCCCGCAGGCGTTATCGGCTGCCTTTGCTCCGGAGACCTGCGCCGGAAATATCTCAGTCCTAAGAATCTTTCCCCCAACGGCACTTTAGGTAAGCACGGACTCAGCGTGATTCCCCAAGTGGCTCTGCTGTTGAACAATAACTGCCGTAAGCAAAGTGAAGTAAACTGGGAACATCTGCGAAGTCTCATCAAGACCCGTTTTTAAAGCCCCCCAAGCTGTAAATGGTCACAGGTTACGGAGATGTTCGCGCCCAACGGAAGTACCCTTGGGTATAAGCAGGGCGTCGACTATGCGGGGAAATAAACCCAAGGCGGCACAGCCTACCTTATTCCGTAAATGGTCACAGGGTGCGGAGATGTCCGCAAGCAGGGCGATCGACTATACTTAAGTATGTCGAGCAGCGCCCTGATCGTGGGCAGATTCGTGCCCTGTGACCATTTCGTTTAATTGTATTCTCTGGTTTTATGGAAGACGATATCCGGAAAACGTTCCATGGTGCGTGACAGCAGCCATTCGCTGGTTGCCAGGAAGGATAGATGGCCTTCCGCATCCAGTGCCAGGTTGGCCTGATTTTTATTCTTGAAATTGTCGAATTTTTCCCTGTCGTTACAGCTTATCCAGCGGGCCGTGGCATAATCTACCCCTTCGTAGACCGCATCCACGCCGTATTCCGCCTTGAGCCTCGCCATGGTTACGTCAAACTGCAGGATTCCCACTGCTCCCAGGATATAATCGCTGCCCATGATCGGGCGGAATAGTTGCACCGTGCCTTCCTCCGCCATCTGCACCAAACCTTTATTGAGCTGCTTGGCCTTGAGTGGGTTTTTGAGGAGAACCCGGCGAAAATGTTCAGGCGCGAAGTTGGGAATACCGGTAAATTTAAGGAATTCTTTGTCGGTAAAGGTGTCGCCGATTTTGATGGTGCCGTGATTATGGATGCCGATAATGTCGCCCGGATAGGCCTCCTCGACATTGGCGCGGTCCTGAGCCATGAAAATGGTGGCATTGGCAAGGGCCATCTCCTTGCCGAGCCGGTGATGTCGTACTTTCATGCCGCGGGTGAACTTCCCGGAACAGATACGGAAGAATGCGATTCGGTCCCGGTGGGCCGGATTCATATTGGCCTGGATTTTAAAGGCAAAACCCGAAAAAAATTTTTCCGCCGGCGAGACCAGTCGGCTGGTGGTAGGGCGGGGACCGGGCGCCGGCGCCAGTTCCACAAAGGCATCCAGCAGTTCCTTGACGCCGAAATTGTTGATGGCGCTGCCGAAGAAGACCGGGGTTTGGCTCGCCTTTAAATATTCTTTATGCTCAAAGGGGTTGGCGGCGCCCTCCAGCAGTTCAATATCTTCCCGGAGTTTGTCGGCAGCCCGGCGGCCCAGTAATTCATCAAGCTGTAGGTCGGCAAGGTCTTTGATCAGCATGCCTTGCTGCGGTCGGGTGTCCTGGCCGGGGGTGAAAAGATGCAGTTCCCGCCGGTAAAAGTTATAGACCCCTTTGAAGATCTTACCCATGCCGATGGGCCAGGAAAGCGGTGTGCATTCTATTTGCAGTTTATTTTCTATATCGGCCATGATGTCCAAGGGGTCCAGGCCTTCCCGGTCAAGCTTATTGATAAAGGTTATAACCGGCGTATTGCGCATCCGGCAGACCTCCATTAGTTTTTCGGTCTGGTTTTCCACGCCCTTGGCGTTGTCAATTACCATAAGAGCGCTATCCACTGCGGTTAACACCCGGTAGGTATCTTCGGAAAAGTCTTGGTGGCCGGGGGTATCCAGCAGATTAATCTCAAAATTACGGTAATTGAACTTCATCACCGAAGTCGTAACCGAAATACCCCGTTCTTTTTCAATTTTCATCCAGTCGCTGACTGTACGATTTGCGGTTTTTCGCGATTTTACCGCGCCGGCCATCTGGATGGCGCCGCCAAACAGCAGCAGTTTTTCGGTGAGGGTGGTTTTGCCGGCGTCCGGATGACTGATGATGCCGAAAGTGCGGCGGCGTTGAACTTCTTG
>CAYWUR010000129.1:0-5748 GCA_964460745.1 uncultured Desulfobulbia bacterium
AAGGCATAACCCCCTGGCTTCCATATCGACAAACAACGCAAAATCAAACCGTTAAGCAACTCAGAAAGTTGAGTTTTCATATACAAACCCTGTTAATCTGCTCCATATCGGTTTCCAACCGCAGGACCTTGGTAATGCCGTCCATCTTCAAGGTCCGCATGCCGTCGGCCATGGCCAACCCCTTAATCTCTTCCGCCGACTTTTCCTCCTTTATGGCATTCTTGACGGCAATCGTGCCGATCAGCAATTCATGTATGGCCCGCCGACCGTGATACCCGGTCATATTACATTTTTTACAACCATTTACTCTTGCCATCCTGAATTCCTCGGAATAAGAGGGCCATTCATCGCCGACAACATATTGTTCGCCGTAGGCATGGATTAATTCATCGTATACGACGCGTTCCGGCTGAAAAATTTCTTTGCAGTCGCAGAGCCGGCCGGTCAAGCGCTGGGCCAACACCCCCAGCAGGGCATCGGCAAAATTATAGGCCTCCACCCCCATTTCAAGCAGACGCACCAATGTTTCCGGCGCCGTATTGGTGTGCAGGGTGGAAAAAACCAGATGGCCGGTAAGGGAGGCTTCGATGGTCGTTCTGGCCGTCTCCCGGTCCCGTATTTCACCGATCATGATAACATCTGGGTCGGCCCGCAGAAAAGAGCGGAGCGCGTCTTCAAAGTTAAAACCGATCTTGGGGAGTACCTGAACCTGCCGCAGGCCGGGCTGGGTGATTTCCACCGGGTCCTCGGCGGTCCAGATTTTTCTGTCCGGCGTGTTCAAATGGGCCAGAGCGGAATGCAGGGTTGAGGTTTTACCCGAACCGGTGGGACCGACACAAAGTATCATGCCGTAGGGCTTGGCCAGAAGCTCTTCAAAAACAGCCTGGTTTCTGGAAGAAAAGCCCAGTTCCTCCAGCGACATGGGCCTGACCGACGGCAGGACCCTGATCACGGCGTCCTCCTGGCCGCCGATTGTCGGCGTCACCTCCAACCGGAATTCCAATTTCCGATCATTGAATCGCATAATTATCTTGCCGCTTTGCGGCTTGCGATGTTCGGTAATATCCAGGTTGGACAATATTTTAAGCCGCGAGATAAGCGCCCTTTTATACATCCTCGCCACTTTGTGCGACACCTGGCAGATGCCGTCAACCCGATAGCGCACCTGCACGGGGGCTCTGCCCATGCCCGGCTCAACATGGATATCCGAGGCCTTTTTCTGGTAACCGTCCAGGAGTATCTTGTTAACCAGCCTGATAATCTTTGAATCCGATTCCTTGATTAAGGTAGCTTCCGCCTCTTCATCCTCTTCTTCCACGTTAACGTCTTCCGACATTTCAAAGATGAGATCCTCGGCGGCATCCTCCCCCTTTGACGAATCGGCATAATACATTTCTATCGCCGCCAAGATTTGCCGTGGGTTGGCCACCACGATTTCAATGCCGCGATTTGCATGAAACCGCAGCACGGAACCGACCATGACATGTTCAAGGGGTTCCGAGATCGCCACCTCAATGTGATTGCCCTTGTCTCTTATCGGCATAACCTGGAACTGCCGCACTATCTCGGGAGAAATCGCGGCAACGGCCTTATCGTCGATTTCCACCTCGTCAAGATCAATAAATTTCAGTCCGAACTTGGAGGCCAGCGCCGTCAGCACCTGATTTTCCGTGAGCAGACCACGTTCCACGAGCATGGCGCCTAGGGGTTTCTTCTTGTCTCTTGTCTGGGCGGCCAGCGCCTCATCGAGTTGCCCTTTGGTGATCAGGCCGGCGGCCACCAGAATATCGCCGATCCTGGCGCGATGCATGCCCTGCCGCCTTTGCATCATCCGTTTGATCGCGTCGTTGATACTTTTCTGGGAGACATTATGTTTTGCGGCGATAACCTCGCCGAGCTTACGTTCTTTTATTTTTTTTTGCTCCGCCAGGGCCACATCAATGTCGGTCTGTGAAATCAAGCCTTTTTCCGTAAGGATTTTGCCGATTGGATTAAACGGCCGACGGGTGCGAACCCCGAGGAAGGTGAAAAAAACCGCCTGCCATGAGTGATTTTCGGCAATCGGCAGGCCGAAAAAGCCGGTCTGATAATCCTGCGATCCCGGCACTCGAACGTTAAAACGATCGCCGCAGACGGTTTCGACCTCCTCCTGATTTTCCGCCGCGTCATTTTGCGCTATCTTAGCCGGTTTATTATCCAGAAAAACACAGGCGACTTCAGAGAGGGGAAAAGTTATTTTCTCCCGGCCTTCAGCCGTTATGACCTCGATTTCATTATCATCCGGTTCAAAAGGCCGGGCAGCGGCAGCCTCTATTTTAGAGTTATTCAATAATTGCAGGCTAATGTCATATTGCAAGTCGGCACCTCATTTTTTCCGATCTTCATCAAATTTCCGCAACTCAAGACAGGCGGCCTGATTTCCCAGATCACAGGCCTTTTGCAGATCCTCTTCCGCATGAACTTTTTTGCCCTGCCCGAGCCACTCCAAGCCACGTTGATAATAGGCCTCGGCGTCATCAGCCCTGAGTCGGACGGCGTTATCGAAATCAGCAATGGCCTCGGCATGATTACCGCGTTTGGCCCTGGTTTTTCCCCGGTTCACATAGGCGACCGCATAATTCGGATTAAGAACGATGGCCTTTTGAAAATCGGCGAAGGCCTTGCCGAACAGATTTTTCCGCACAAAGATCTCCCCGCGCTTATTGAAGGCCTCGGCATAGCGAGGATCAACGGCAAGAGCTTTATCAAGCGCCGCCAGGGCCTGATCGTATTCACCTTTTTCAATGGCCCGTTGCCCGCGGTCGAAAAGAAAACCGGCATGGGCCGGATGAACGCCGATTATATCGGGATTAAGCGCCGCCGCCTTTGTGAAGTCCTCGAAGGCCGGCTCCTGCCGCCCTGTCTGTGCAAAGGCGATGCCGCGACTGTTATAGGCATCGGCAAATTGCCGGTCAATTTTCAATGCTTTGCCGAAGTCGTCAATCGCCTTGTTGAAGAGATTTTTCCCAATATATGCCACTCCCCGCAGGTGATAAGCCTCGGCAAGCCGCGGATCGATTTCTACGGCATGACTGAATTCGTCGATAGCCTGATCAAACTGTTTCTGCTGAAGATATGTCCTGCCGCTTTGCAGATACACGTCGGGATTGTCCGGTGCGGCGGCGACCTCTATCTCCGCCGCTTCTGTTTCAGCAACCGGTTCGTGCTGCTCGGGTTCGGCATTTTTTGAACTTTTTTCGGGTTGCGGGCCGACAAAAATATTTTCATGTGCCAGGGCGCGGCGCCGGTCGTCGATCGCCTCGTCAAATTCGGGAAAAATCTCCAGGGCCTTGCCGTAATCCAGAACAGCCAGGCCGAATCGGCCACGCAGGTGAAAAAAACGCCCCCGTTGATAATACGCCTCAGCCACTATGGGCACGACATCCTCGTCATCAAGCATATTCGGCCGTCGTTCCGGCAAAGGGGCGGCAAAACACCGGGCCTTAAGGGCGTCGCCGACAGTAATCAGGACAAAGGCCAACAACATAAAGCCAAGCAGAATTTCAATAACGATCAATATATTTGCAATCATTTATCCAACTCCGGTTTCTGCGAGACCGACAATCCTTTAACCATTAAACGATCTTGAAAAATTCCTGGGGGCAACGCTTCAATTCGTCGATGCGCGGCATTCTCGTCGGTAAAATATTCTTCCAGCACCAGGATAAATTTTTGAGTATCCTGTCCGGTTCGCACGGGGACAAGCAGCAACCGCGGCATTTTATCCTTATATTTTCTAAAAAGTTTATAAATACCGGGCAAAGAATCAGCCTTTGCCACTTGCACCCACCAGAGATCCTGCGCCCGCGGCGGCAGGTTGACGGGAATTGCCGGAAACCGGACGGTTTCTCCGAGCTTGAGCCGATTTGGATCATCAATCCCCGGATTAATCCGCATAACCTTCCGCAAGGTAGTGGAGGTAAAGCTGTAAGGACCATAAATGTTACGGATCATGGCGCCCATGGTGTCCCCGGCCTGCACGGTCAATTCTCCGAGAACGGCGGCAACAGGGGCAGACATTGTCGCCGTTGTAAAGCAATAATGTTTTTTGGAGATGCCGTCCACCATCGCTTTTGAGGGGAACAATGTTGCAGGCAGCTCCCTGTATGCCTTGAGAACGGACTTTTTGTCAATAAAGAATCGCTGCAAAAAGATACTGAAACGAAACGCCCCGACCCCGTTCCTGGTGGGAATAATAAGCAAGGGCGGCGTCCTGCCGTTATATATACGCAAAAAGCGATAGGCAGCCTGTAGAGAATCCAGGGTAATGAGCCGCAGCCACCAGACATGCTCGGCCTCGTTGGTAAGGTGTACGGGGATAACGGGAAAACGGACGACGTCACCCACGGCAAGCATGTCCGGATCCCCGAGTTGGGGGTTAACCTCCAAGACGCGTTTGATATTGCTGGGAATAAAACTGTACGGCCCGTAAATGCGCCTGATCATGTCCCCCAGCGTCTCTTCTTCAAAAACAAAAATTTTTCCTAAAAGAGGTACAGCCTCGGGAAGTTGCGTTGTTTTATCTTCAAAGGAGGCGGTAGGAGCAACGAGTTGCTCCGGCGGGGACGCCGGGCTTGCCGGCATCATTTTTTCGGCATTTTCAGGTAATTCAATAACCGCGGTCTGTTTCTCTTCCTTGTTTGCCGGCGGTGCAACATACTGCTTTTTTAACGGTGTTTTCTTAACAACCACATGGGGGCGGCTCAGATGTACCGATTGCGGCGGCTGATAGCGCTTGATTTCAAAACCAAGCAGAATAAAGGCTATCATAAGTCCGGCAAAACCAGCAAGCCCGGCCCGCCTTATTTTTGTCACCCGATCCGGATAAATCTGCCGACCGCATTGATGAACCAGATATCGATCCGCCCTGGGTCGATTCCGGATAATCAAGGCAAGTATGATTAATTGCGAAAGTTCAAGGATTCTCTTGGGATTTCCTCCGGTAATCTTACGAAGATTCCAAAGGGCCGGGCCGGTAAAAAGCGAGGAAACACCCGCCTTGCGCCCTGCTTTCCGCAAATAATAACCGAGCAGTCCCCGTATTTCCCGAAAGGATAAAGGTTTAATGGTAATTTTCAGGGCAAGTCGGCCGGCCAAATTATTAAAAGAGGCGATTTTCGTCAAAAAATCCCGGCGGGCAAAAAAAACAAGTTGCAGCCGTTGTCCATTGCTCCGGCCGGCACAAAATTCGTCCAGGCTCCGCAGACAGGAGACGGGAAGCTGTTGCGCTTCGTCAATGATTAAGAGAAGAGTTTTCTTTCCGGAATGCCCCGGTTCAAGCAAACCGGACAGCTTGACGAGAAATCCCGAGGCGTCGGAAAAGTCTGAAGCGGAAAACGAAATTACCCTGTAAGCGGGATCGTCGGCAAACTGTTTAGCCAATTGCAGACTGAGGGTTGTTTTAGCCGCGCCTTCATCCCCAAGAACGACGGCGCCGCCTTGACTTCCTTGCATGGCGGACAGCAATTTAGCCAGATATTGCGTATGCCGGGGTATCTCAAAAAAAGACTCGGGGCCGGCCGAGTCCGGAAACGGTTGTCGGCTACAGTTAACGACTTTAAAACAGTTCATACAACTCGTACCCAGATTGCGATGATTCGGCCTGAAAAAAATATTCCGGTCAAGGATAGAGATCCTGTTCCATTACAAAATAGAAAGGTAACTATTCAGCAAAGGCAACAAATTACCATAAACTCGTACCCATAACTG
>CAYWUR010000130.1:0-5734 GCA_964460745.1 uncultured Desulfobulbia bacterium
AATAAGCATCTCCATTATGATCATACAGGCTACTTTATTTTTACCGCAAATATCAAGAATTCGTTGATGTTTTTGTTGTTTGCGGATCAGGTTGGTAAGATCTTGCCGGTTGCCGTCCTTCGAGGGGGCGATAATGGCCCGGGCGGCGGTTTCGCCTGAAATAATGGCGGGACAGATACCTTCACCGGTCAGACCGGAAGCGAGGCCGGCCGCATCGCCGACCAGCATTTTGTTGCCGAATCGCCAGCCCCGGTAATCGAAGTTGACCAAGGCCGCCTGGGGTTGGAGGTCATGCAGATCTATATTATGCCGGGCCGCCCAGCGGTGCAACCCCCTCAGCATGTTTTTTGCCTTTATTTTGTCTCTTTCGCCGTAAACTCCTACCGAAGTCACGTTTTTGTGCGGAAAAATCCAGCCGTAACCATTATTGAACAGATTGGCGTCCAGATGCCATTCCATTTTGTCAAACTCGCCGGGCACCAGATATTGAATGCCGATCCCGAGCCGTTTTGTCCCGATTTTTAAATGCCTCCTGACAATTGATGCGCTGCCGTCGGCGCCCACCAGGTATTGGTAACCATAGCGGCGTTGCTGGGCGCCGACCGTGACGTAACGCTCGGTTATTTCCCGGACGGCGACGCCGGTTTTCACGGTGGCGCCGGCGGCAATGGCCTGCTGTAGCATCCATTGCCCCAGCTTTTCACGGTTGACCGTGGAGACAATTGGGTGTGGAGAAGATAGTTTAATACCTTGCCAGTTGGAATGAACGTGCTGTTCGCTAAACGATTTTTCTATAAGATGTTTGGGTAGACGTTTTGTCAAGCCTGACCAGGTGATACCCCCGGCGCAGACCTTGGGGCCGATTCTGGATTTTTTTTCGATAACCAGGACCTCGATCCCCTGTCGGGCGAGAATTCTGGCGCAGGCCAGACCGCCTGGTCCGGCGCCGACAATTATCGTATGATATTTTTTGTGAGTGTTTTCCACAACTCAGCTGGTCAGCGCCATTCTTTTTTGCCGGGCCAGTTCGCGCATGTCGCGGTTTTGGTCTGATTCGTCCATGATTTCCTGGCCGACGATTTCTTCGATTATGTCTTCCATGCTGATGACGCCCGTAACGCCGCCATACTCGTCCACCACTACGAAAAGATTCTGGCGCCGCTCGAAAAATTCCACCAGAACCCGGTTAAGCGGCGCGGCTTCCGGTACAAAATGGACGGGCCGGACAAGATTGGAGAGTTCTTTCCGCCCTTCGGCAGTATCTAAAAAAACGTCTTTTCGCAAAATGATGCCGACAATATCATCGGGACCCTTGTCATAAACCGGGACGCGGCTGTGGCGGTCCCACTTGATTTTTTGCTCCCTGGCCTCGTCAATGCTGAGATGCTCGCTCAGCAAAAAGGTTACGGTCCGAGGCGTCATGGCCTGCCGGACATTTTTGTTCTTCAGATTAAGAATGTTGGTGATGACTTTTTCCTGCTCAGGTTCAATCTCACCGGATTGACGGCTAAGAATGGCGATGGCCTGGATTTCTTCTGATGAGATTGATGATTCGCCTTGTTTTTTGGGGATAAGCCGGGTGACGGCTTGACACAGCCATATTATCGGGGTAAGGAGCAAGACCAGCCAATGAATTGGCATGGCGGTCCAGGGCGCCAGCCTCTTGCTGTACGCCACACCGGTTGTTTTGGGCAGGATTTCGGAAAAAAGCAGAATGGCCAAGGTGAAGACAGCGGAGAACCATCCCAGGTTTTCATTGCCGAAAATTACGGCCGCTGCGGCGCCGGCCACTGCCGCGCCCATGGTGTTGGCAATGGTGTTGAGTGTAAGAATGGCAATAATCGGCTTGTGAACGTCGGTCTTGAGTCTTTTAAGAATAAGGCCGGATGGCTTGCCGGACCGGGCCAGAAGTTCGACGTGGCCGTGAGGCACGGAGTACAATACCGCTTCAAAAAGGCTACAGAGCGCGGAGACCAGAATTGCCAGACTCACTGCTAAAGATAGTTGGATAATCAATGTAATCCTCTATAATATAGTTGGTTGACGTTGATGTCTGTTCGGAGATCAGGTGAACGGAATATTATATTAATACAATTTTTGTAACTATTCAGCAAGATACCAGGTAGGAACAATAACCACCGGCCTGTAACTAATTTTTTTACAAAAGTAAAAACGAGAAAGGTGAGAAAATGATTAAATTGACAAATAAAAAACCGGAAAAATATACCGGTGATATGGTGGCGTATTTTGTCGGTCAACGGGAGAGTGGGGCGCCGGTCTGTGAAAATACGGACGTTCAACAGATGGTTGATCGGGCTTTTAGCGCCGGTGATTTTATCGGCAGGGAAGGGCAGTCTTTATTGTATTATCCTGAACCAGGCGGCCAGCTGGCGGCGAAACGAGTTCTGGTTGTTGGTCTTGGTAAAAACACCGCAAAAGACGGTTTTAACCGGGAGACTTTCAGAAAGGCCGGCGGAGTGGTTTCCGCAACAGCCCTGAAGACCAAGGCCGGCAGTATTATGGCGCGTTTGCCCGAAGATCTTGATTTCAATGTCGTCGAGATGGCGGAATGCCTGACGGAAGGACTTATCATGGGCGCATATCAATTCAGGAAATATAAGAGTAAGAACGGGCAGGATGAGGACGAGCCGGGCCGCATTGACCGGATTTCCCTGTCTGCCGCTGATACCGCCCGCAAGGGTATGCAACTAGGCAGGACGGCGGCCTTGGCCGCCTGTGTTGCCCGTGACATGGCCAATGAGCCCGGCAATAAGTGGACGCCGAGCAGTTTTGCCGAATTCGGCCTTGAATTGGCGGCAAAATTTGACCTGTCCTGTAAGGTATTGACGAAAGCGGCCATGAAACGGCTGGGCATGGGGGGCCTCCTCGGCGTGAACAGCGGCTCCGCCGAACCGCCGCAACTGGTTATCCTGGAATATCGGACTTCCCGGCAGGCCCCGACGGTGCTGCTGGTCGGCAAGGGGCTGACTTTTGATTCCGGCGGCATAAGTATTAAGCCGTCCAAGGGCATGGAAGAGATGAAGTATGATATGTGCGGCGGTGCGGCCGTGTTTGCGGTGATGCAGGCGATCGGCACTGAAAAGCCGAAAGGTTTGAACGTGGTTGCAATCGTTCCGGCGACTGAAAATCTGCCTGGCCCCGCCGCTCTTAAACCGGGTGATATTATCAGTCAATATGGGGGGAAGACCGTGGAAGTGGTTAATACCGATGCCGAGGGCCGTCTGGTTCTGGCTGATGCCCTTGCCTATGGAATAGAGAAGTTTAAGCCGGCGGCGGTTTTTGATATCGCCACCCTGACCGGCGCCGTGGTCGTTGGTTTGGGGCATCACCGTACTGGTCTGCTGACCAATCGGGACGACCTGGCGCAGAAGCTTATTGCTGCCGGAGATAGAAGCGGTGAACCACTCTGGCGGTTGCCTCTGGGCCGGGAATATGCCGAACAGTTGGAATCCGAAGTAGCGGACATCAAAAATATCGGCAATCGAACCGGCGGCACCATCACCGCGGCGGCGTTTCTCCAGCATTTTGTGGGTGACACCCCTTGGGCCCATCTGGATATCGCCGGCACCGCCTATAATTTTACGGAAAAACCCTATATCCCCAAAGGGCCTTCCGGCACAGGGGTTAGAACTATTCTGGAATTACTCCGACATTATACCCGGGTATAATTGATGGACTCGTAACAAATCAAAAGCTCTTCAACGATAGCTGCCTCAGGCAACAAGGATACATGGCCTGTCCGTGATCAGTCTTTTGCGGGAAAGGGTAATATGCCGCACGGGATGGGCGAAATGCCCCACAATTTTTCAGGGTATTTTTTGTTTTTTAATATGGTTTTGCCGGGTTTTAGCCGTAACATGTTGAATTATAGCGTAAAAATAATAACATGTATTTGTAGGCATGAATATTGCTACTACTAACGGTAAACAGAAGCAGTTGTTGTTAAATATTTACTAATTGTGGAGATTGAAATGACAAGACAGGAGGCGCTAGGCATTCTGCTATTGAGTCCCATCTATTTCAGATTGTCTTTGTCGGCCCGGAAGCTTTTGCTGGATGAGTTCTGTAGCTCTTATGCTTGATTTACCTTAATCCTTTAAGAAAGGAGTTCCTGATATGTGGCGGGTAAGCAGATTAATTATGAGGGCAGTGACGCTGCCCGTCAAAATTGTTATGCAGGAACTGAAAGGGTTGTTTCTCATCTTTAAGATTCAACGCAGTGACAATGCGTGAGGATAAGCATTTCGTAACCGTTTTTTCGTAATATTTTAAATATATTCTTGTTAAAAAGCAGAGTCATGCATTTGGCTCTGCTTTTTTTTTTGCATTTACACAAGGGCCGCTTAGCCGGCGGGCGGCTTGAACATGGCATCCAGACTGGCGCAGAGGCTGACTATTATTTCCCAGTTATGCGAGACGATATCCTGAGAATGGGCCAGATTGTTGCGCAGATTCTCAATCTGTTTGAAGGTCTCCTTGGCGGTGCCGGTTGACGAGAAGCCCAGTTTGCGCAGCGATTCAGGGTCCTTGACAAGTATGCGGCCCTTGTCGGATAGTTGCAGGCAGTCGATAAGGCTGACATGCTGATTAATTCGTCGTCGTTCTTTATATAGCCGTTGCGCCTTTTGCAGCCTTGGCGCGGAAAGACTCTTCCGCCATCCGCCATCCGGATAGCGGCTCTGGATCATGCGGACAAATTCCATTTCCATAATGGTAATCATGCCGAATAGCCACATGCGCATAGGCGGTTTTCGTAAGTCGGTGCGGGTGACAATACCGCCGACGCTGCCAAAGACGGAAACAAATGCAAAATCAGAGGCAATGAGCGCTTTGATCACCTTTGAAAAAGAGGCCGAGTCCGGCAGTATATCGGCATCTTCGAGCAGGTGCATAAAATCGCCGCAGGCCCCTTCGCCGAGTTCATTTTTACGGACATAGCCGGTGACCAGCCCTTCCTGCCGGACACCGGCCACATCATAATCTTGTTCGACCATTTTGGCGCTGACATAGCCGGCGGCCATGTCGTCATCAAAGGAAATCAGGCTTTCGGCAAGATCACGCGCTGAAAATCCTTCGGCAAAAATTTGTTTGATATTCAGATGTGATAATTTGTTCATGGCCTTATAGGTTCTTGCGCTAACACTTATGGCGTCGGCTTCAGGTTCCTGAATTGTTCAATAAGGGCGATTTTGTCGTATTCTTCCCGGCTGTGCGGATTTCTCCCCATTTTGTCCCATCTGGCCAGCAGGAGAAGATCGGGTAGCCAGGGATGCCGGACAAGATAATCGATTTTTGTCTTTTTCATCATTTCGCCGGTCAGTAAACGCCAGATCCTGATATGATGGGCGATAAGCCATAATGTTTTGTCGCCGGCCCGGCTCTCCAACAGTTTTACAGCGATTTCCGCGTGTCCGTGGCTGTTTTCGGCCTTGCCTATATCATGAAGCATAGCGGCCAGGAGCAGGTCCGCATCCTGACTTTCTCTAAATGCCCAGTGCAATACTTGCAGGGTATGCTGAAAGACATCCCCTTCAGGATGCCAGCAGGGGCTCTGCGTGACCCCCCGGCAACGTTCCAGCAATGTAAAAAAATAAAGTAAATTTTCTTCGTCGATATTCATCCGGCTGTGGCGTTACCCCCTTATTCCGTCCTCTGCGACAATTTATCATATTATTATATATCGGGATTTATGTGCACAACTTTATGGTAAAGC
>CAYWUR010000131.1:0-5710 GCA_964460745.1 uncultured Desulfobulbia bacterium
CCGCCGGCAAAACCGACTGCCGCCCCGGCCTGCAACGTCTCGAAAAGCGCGGCGTTTATCTCGGCCAGGAAAGAAGATATAACCGTTTTGTATATTTTTCTGTCCGGCGTCATTATTTCACGAGGGTAGCTGAAAAAAAGCCGGCGCTTCGCCCGGGTCACGGCGACATAAAGAAGGCGTCTTTCCTCCTCCAGCTGTTCCCCCGGCAAGGTGTTGCTATGCGGGAATTTCCCTTCGGCAAGGCTTATAATAAAAACCGTCTGCCACTCAAGCCCTTTGGCCGAGTGGATAGTGGACAAAATCAACTGATCGTCGCCAACACCGTCCTCATCCATCACGTTCTCCGGCGGATCCAGCGTCGTATCGGCGATAAAGGATTGCAAATCCTCATAACCGCTGATAATTGAACGTAGTTGATCAAGATCTTTGCGGCGTTTCGGATAATCATCATAATAAAGCCTTTCAAAAAGGGGCCGATAATAATCAAGGAGCAGATCGAACTGCGCCCCCGGCAACAGGCCGGGCGCCTTTAAAGAATCGAAGGCGGCAGCCAGGGCGGCAAGCCCCTGCCGCCAGCTTTTCCCGGCCGGATAGTCGTGAAGGACCGCCGCCGGATCTTCCGCCTCTCTAAGATACGAAACAATCTTCTGGGCGGTCTTCGGCCCGACCTTGTCCAGCAAAAGCAAAATCCGATGCCATGACAGCATGTCCACGGGATTGACCAGGACCCTGAGATAAGATAGTACATCTTTGATATGGGCGGATTCCGTCAATCTCAGCCCCCCCCGTTTCTCAAAGGGAATATTGCGGTTCGCCAACTCCATCTCTAATTTATAGGAATGAAAACCGGAACGGAAAAGAACGGCCATATCCTTTAAAGCCACCCCCTCGTCACGCATGGTCGCAATTTTTTCCGCAACAAAGCGGGCCTCTTCCGTCTCATTACGCCCACCGAAAACCGCCGGCTTTTCGTCACATTTAATCCGGGTATAGAGCTTTTTGGTATATTTCTCCTGCGCCCCGGCAATAACGGCATTGGCCAGATTAAGAATGAGCTGGGAACTTCTGTAGTTCTCCTCGAGCTTGATAACCCTGGCCCCTGGAAACACATCGGGGAACTCCATAATATTACGAAAATCAGCTCCTCTAAAACTATAAATCGACTGGGAGTCATCCCCGACCACCATCACATTATCGTGAGTATGGGCAAGCAGCCGGACAATGTTGGCCTGCACAGGATTGGTGTCCTGATATTCATCCACCATGATATGGGAAAATCGTTTGGAAATCTCCTGCCGGACTCCGGGGATTTCCGTGAGCAGACGCTGCCAGTTGAGCAACAGATCATCATAATCCATGAGGCCATGATCAAACTTGAAAGAGGCGTAATGCTTCTGTAGCACGATAATATCATCCATAAAATCAACAAACTGTGGGTACTGATTAAATATCAGATCCGCAACCGGTATGGATTTGTTGAGTGAACCACTGATAACCCGGATTATGCCGCGGCTGGAGGGAAAACGCCTGCCGGCGCCGCTTAACGCCAGGGATGATTTAAGGATCTTGATAATACCCTCGGCGTCACCCTGATCGAGGATGGTAAAGTTAGGGGCATAGCCGAGATGGTGTCCATAACGGCGCAGCAGTAAATTGGCAACGGCATGGAAGGTGCCGCCGGTAACCCGGCGGCAGGTATCATCCAACAACCGGCTGGCCCGCCAGAGCATCTCCTGGGCGGCTTTACGGGTGAAGGTCAGCAGGAGGATATTTTCAGGCAAGACGCCTTTCTCAATTAAATAAGCCACCCGATAGACCAGTGTCCTGGTTTTGCCGCTACCGGCGCCGGCAATTACCAAAACAGGCCCGGTCAGGCAACTTACCGCCTCCATTTGCGCGGCGTTCAGTTCCTGCCGGTTGACACCGGCGGTCCGTTTGTCGCCTTCTTTACGGGGGGACATTTCAGGGAATAAGTTCTGTTGCATGATTTATTATAAAACCTTAACAGTGCGCGGTGTAACCGCACCCGTCGACATTTTTTTTACGATCCATCGTTATTGAATTTTCAGTGGGAATCATGTTAATGATACACTGGTAGTTGTTACCTGTAAAATTATAGCTCAACAAAAAAAAACAATCTGATTATTCCAAAAAACTATGCAAACTGAAGATTTCAACGAACTGTTCACTGATGATGTTTTGCGAAAACTCTTCCCCGATGACCGGGCCGATCTTTTTTTCGAGGCGCTTCTGGGGGAGGCGGAGGAAGGCGCCTATGACATAGAACTTAAATTTTCCGGTTTTGATCGTGTCGGCAAGACCCTCAATTTCGCCTTACATCTCAAGGAAAGACCGCACAAATGTCTGGCCTGTAATCTAACGCGCGGACTGCCCGAGGTCTTTGCCCGCCATCCGATTATTAACATCAAGGGGCTTGTGCGGGAGATCGAACAAATCCTGATTGACCGCGCCAGATGCAGCGCCTGGTCCCTGGGCCACACCGTCAAGGCAGCCAGGGACCTGCACGCCATACCCCTGACCATTACCCTGGATTTCCCTGCAACCTGACCCGTACCATGCCGCGCACCGAATTAGCCACATAGAGGGCGTCGGCCTCTTCCAGATCCTTTACGGTTAACGGCGCCGCCTTTACCCGTTGCGGATTATTTTTCATGAAATACTCTCTGAAAATCCCGGCCAACAGACCGCAGGCAACAGGCGGTGTAATAAAAACACCATCTTTTCTGATAAAAATATTGGTAATGCCGCCCTCGGTGACCTCGTCCTTCTCGTTACGAAACAGGACCTCATAAAAGCCGGCGGCCAGGGCCCGGCGCCTTTCGTCATCATAAAGTTGCCGCAGGGTGGTTTTATGATAAAGATAAGGTGATGCGGAATCCGTGCGCCGCTCGGAAAAAATCACGCGCGGCAAGTCGTTGGTCCGCCGGCCGACCGCGACGTCATCCTGACCTGAAACAACGGCCGGGCCGGGGCATGGCGTGGCGGCGATTTCCACCGTGCCGTCGCCGGCCAGGGTCAGACGCAATCGCCGCGGCCCGGACGGCCCGTTGCCGGCGGCAAAAACGCGGGCCTTATCCGTCAACAGCTTGACAATCATATCACGCGCAAAAGGATAGCCGAAATATCGTGCCGTCGCCGCCAACCGCCGCAAATGAAGGTCCAGCAGCCAGAAACCCTCCGCCGGTGTCCACAAAACGGTTTCAATAATTGCAAAATCAGCAACAGGATCAGACAAAAAACGCCCTTTTAAGCAACACTCTTCCCATTCGTTTTGCGGGTCGGAGTCATAAACGATGCCGGAGCCGATCCCCATCTCCCCTCTGGAATCTTCCAGGACAACCGTCCGGATCGGCACATTAAAGGCCGCCTCGCCGGTCGGCGCAAAGAAACCGATCGCGCCGGTATATACGCCGCGCTCCTCCAACTCCAGGGAGCGAATCAACTCCATGGTCCTGATTTTGGGAGCGCCGGTAACCGAACCGCAGGGGAACAGGGCGCGAAACATCTCCGCCACGGCGAGATCGGGACGGACATGCCCCTGAATGGTGGACGTCATCTGATGGAGCGTCTCATAAGTCTCCACATCAAACAACGACATAACCTTGACAGCGCCGTTACTTTCAAAAGGACAAAGTCGGCCCAGATCGTTGCGCAGCAAATCGACAATCATGACGTTTTCGCTCCGGTTCTTGACGTCACCGGCAAGAAAACGGACAAGCCCCTCATCCTCCTCCAGGGTCCGGCCCCGCCCGATAGTGCCTTTCATGGGCCGGACGGTAATAATATCACCATGTTTTTTAAAAAAAAGTTCCGGCGAAAAAGAAATAATCCGCCGCGTCCCGGACTTTATAAAAGCGCCGTATGATACCCGCTGATTTCGACGCAACGCCCTGTAAAAGGAGGCGACTGAACCGGCGAAGTCAAACTTCATCTTTACGGTATAATTGACCTGATATGTATCTCCGGCTTCGATATATTCCTTAATCAGCCGGACCCGTTCCAGATAATCCTCCCGGCTCTGATTCAACCGCAGATTGCCGACCGTAAATTGCGGCTCAGGCTCAAGAGAAGAAATATCCGCGGCCGGCCATGGTCCGGTTTCCGTAAAGGTGCCGGCGGCATGATCAAAGACGTATGGCTGGGAGTAAACACCGAAATCAGCAAGGATCGCCATCTTATCTGTTGCAAAACCAGCCGTCGGAGACGGCTCAAGGAGGTAACCGAACTCATAGGCAAACCAGCCGGCCAGATAAAACCCGCGCCGTAGATACTCGTCGATCCTGCCCAAAAAAAGGGCGGGATCATCGCCGGCTCTACAGATAAGGCGCTCGACCGGTCGCAAAAACAAAAAAGAACGGTGGTCCTCAGCGGTCACCTTCGTCGTTTCAAGGAAGACAAAAGATTCTTCCCGTTCCAGCGTCGCCAGCAGCCCGCGTAATTTTATATCAGTTAATTGTTGCATGATCATCTATGATGTATTTGCATATTTATTGCGGGTTCATCTTTTTTTGCAGACACGGCAAATATAATTACCATAGGATATTGCACGATTTATGGGAATATTTTATAGTACCAGTTTTTGTGCTGATTAAATGTACCCGGTCGACTGCCGACTGCGATTAACCAGCCATGACTTTACCAGTTCAAAAAAATATTTCTCTTTTTTTCTTCTGCAAGTTTTCTGCTCAAGGAGGAAAAAGTGTATGTTAGTCAAAGATTGGATGGCCAAAGATGTTCTGACAATTGACGAAAACGCATCGGTTATGCGCGCCAACCGGACGATGAAAGAAAACAAGATCCACCGGCTGCCGGTTCTTTCACACGGCAAACTGGTGGGGGTCATAACCGATCGAGATCTGCGGGATGCGTCTCCTTCCAAGTCGGCTTCCCTTGATATTCATGAAATGAACTATCTCCTTTCCGAGATGAAGGTAAAGGAAGTCATGACCCGCCGGCCGATCTGCATGAAAGGTAATGACTCCTTGGAAAAAGCCGCTTTAATCATGCTGGATAATCACGTATCGGGCATTCTGATTGTGGACGACGCCAACCACCTCGCCGGCCTTTTAAGCGAGACTGATGTCCTGCAGGCATTTATTCACTGCACCGGCATCAGGGACGGCGCCATTCAATTTGTCTTTAACATGCCGGATGCGCCCGGTTCCGTTACCAAATTAGTTGATATCTTCCGCCGACACGACGCCAGGATGCTCAGTATCCTGACCTCCTTTGAAGATGCGCCTGCCGGCATGAAACAGGTTACGGTCCGGGTCAGCCTCCCGGAGAAAGAAGCCCCGGAACTTCATAAGGAATTAACAAAAAGCTTTGCCCTGGTTTTTTTCTGCAAGGACGAGCTGAAAGACCTTCCCAGGAAAGAGGAATTATAATTCAAATAATTACACGAGAAATCTTAACGTAAGGAGAATATTTCATGTCCCGAAAAATGGTCACCATAGACGGTTGTCAAGCCTGTACGCATGTAGCCTATGCCACCAGCGAAATCATCACGATCTATCCCATCACGCCATCCTCGCCAATGGCGGCCGAGGCCGATGCCAAGGCCAACGCCGGGCAGAAGAACATCTGGGGTTCGGTGCCCATGGTAAACCAGATGCAGTCGGAAGGCGGCGTGGCCGGTTCACTGCACGGCTCTCTGACCACCGGCGCGCTCTGCACTACCTTCACGGCC
>CAYWUR010000132.1:0-5698 GCA_964460745.1 uncultured Desulfobulbia bacterium
TGCCAAAGGGGAATGCCGGCTATAGTCAAGAGTAATTTGTCTATTTATATTAATAGGATACTTCAAGTCAGAAAGTTGAGATGAAAATATCCCCCTTGTGACTTCTGATTCACAAGGGGGATATTTGTTTGTTAAAGGAGATATGTATTAGAAATTAGCCTGAATCTGCAGGTATAGGCCGCGCTGATCTTGGCCATAGTTACAGGTGGCGAATGAGGTGGTGCCTGCGCCGGCCACGGCGTTAACCACGTCGCCGGCGCCGGGGGCGATGTCGCCGAGTTGCGCATAAGCGATAACAAGAGACAGGTTCGGGTTGGGAAAATAGGCGAAAAAGATGTCTCCCCAGTCATCCTCGGCCAGGCCGTCGATATTATCCGGCTTCGTTCTGTATTCCACGCCCAATACCGTCTGGTCGTTGAGGAACAGGCCTATCGTGCCCTCAAACTGGGCGGAATAGCTGTCATCCGTGCTTGAACCGAAGCCCAGGATGCCGATCTGGTTGGCCTTCGTACCCCGGACGGTGCCGTTCAACAACAGATTTTTGCCGGCCACCGGTATTACCTTGGTGGCGGCGAGATAATAATCGAAGCCGGTGTCATCGGCGCCGACCAGATTCAAAAAATTATCGTCAGCGTCCGTTCTTTTATACTGCACGCCGACGGCCAGGGCCGGCTGGGGGCCGTCGCCCATGTCAAGCAGTTTAACCTTGGCGCCGAGGACATCTACATTGATTTGTCGCATGTCAATGCCGGCATCGGCAAGCGCCAGGCCGGCATCCCCGGTGTCGAAAGTCTGCCGGGCGTACGATAACTCCACCCATTTGGCAATATTTACCTGGGCCGCGAGTGTACTCAGGGTGTAGTCGCCGCTATTCACCCAGGTAAAAGATGCTGTCGGTTGCCCCCCTGACAGCAGGGCCCACGGCACAATGCCGCCGCCGGCCTGACCTTCAACCTGAGTAACGGCAGCCAGACTGCCGGTGACGGCAAAACTTACAAACGCCAGGGTCATAGCCATTGTTTTCCATAACTTGAATCTCATCCTTTCCTCCTTGTTGATTTGGGTTTCCCTTACATCTCCCATGCCGGTATGGCTGAGCATAATGTTTTGTCTACTACCACATTGTGGCATACATTGCAATAATTCCGACGCAAATAATGCAAAAAAAAATGAATCGTTATTTCCGCGGCACTTTTTTTCTGGACAACCTGTCGTTAATTCGATAAATAATTTACTGTATATTGCACATCATGCTTTACGGCATACTATATATTGTGTGCGTAAAGTTTTATCAAAAAGAGAGGCAATATTTTCAGCAAGTTAGGCAGGAGAGCGGCTGGCCTGCGTCCCTATCGATTATACCTGGATTTGTGCCGATAAACGGAGCCAAGACCATGAGAATTATGTGAGTCTGCTATAACAGGTAAGCGCAGACTCCGAAACAGCGCGGCGCCACGGATCAATGACTCCGCAGGAGATAAATATTATGCCGACCAAGGCGAAAATTATTCCTATTCAATCAACTCTGAAAACACCGCAATTCTCCGACAACGCCTTGAAGGTGCTGGAGCGCCGTTATCTGATAAAGGACGAGTCCGGGCAGGTAGTGGAAGAACCGATTAATATGCTCTGGCGGGTGGCAAACACCATCGCGGCCGGGGAGCTTAATTATGACAGGAATGCCGATATCGAGTCGCTGGCGGGACAGTTCTATAACCTGTTGGCCGATTTTGATTTTTTACCCAATTCGCCGACACTCATGAACGCCGGCCGGCAGCTTGGCCAGTTGTCGGCCTGTTTCGTGCTGCCCATCGAAGACACCATGGAAAGCATTTTTGAGGCGGTTAAGCAGACGGCTTTGATCCATAAAAGCGGCGGCGGCACCGGTTTCTCCTTTTCCCGTATTCGTCCGAAAAACGATATGGTTCATTCCACCAAGGGAATTTCCAGCGGGCCGTTATCCTTTATGCAGGTCTTTGACATGGCGACGGAAACCATTAAGCAGGGCGGGACGCGACGCGGCGCCAATATGGGCATTCTGCGGGTTGATCATCCTGATATTATGGATTTTATAAAGGTTAAATCCGATTACGACATGCTGCAGAATTTTAATATTTCGGTGGCCGTTACCGACGATTTCATGTTGGCCCTGCAAGAGGATGGCGAATACGATCTTATCAATCCGCGTAGTGGTAAAGTGGTCAAAAAACAGAATGCCGCTAAAATTTTTCGGCAGCTTGTCAAGCAGGCCTGGCTGAGCGGTGAACCGGGCGTAGTTTTTATCGACCGGATTAACGCATATAATCCTACCCCGGGAATCGGCATGGTTGAAAGCACCAACCCCTGCGGCGAGCAGCCTTTGTTGCCCCATGAATCATGCAACCTGGGGTCCATAAATCTAGCCAACATGGTCGGCAATGGTCGGATCGACTATGATAAGCTGGGCCGCACGGTGGAACAGGCAGTACACTTTCTCGACAATGTAATCGACATCAACCGTTATCCATTGCCGGTTATCGAGTCGGTCACCAGGCAGAATCGAAAAATCGGTCTTGGCGTCATGGGCTTTGCCGATATGCTCATCCAGCTCGGCATCCCGTATTCTTCTCCGGAGGCCGTCGTCGTTGCCGAGGATGTCATGCGCTTTATCGATGAAAAGGCCTTTGAAGAGTCCTGCCGGCTTGGAGAAGACCGTGGCGCTTTTCCTAATTTTGCACAATCCGTTTACGGTGAGAAAGATCCGGAGCAGCCGGTACGTAACGCCACGCGCACCACCATTGCCCCAACCGGCACCATCAGCATCCTGGCCGGCTGTTCCAGCGGCATTGAACCGTTGTTTGCCGTCGCATATATGAGAAGGGTCATGGATAATGATGAACTTTTTGAAATAAATCCTTACTTTCAACAAATTGCCCGAAAAAAGGGCTTCTTTTCCATGGACCTGATCAAAAAAATCGCGCACCGGGGAAGCCTGCATGATTTTGATGAAATTCCGGAGCAATACCGGCGTATTTTTGAGACGGCGCATGATATTACCCCCCGGAACCATGTTGATATTCAGGCCGCCTTTCAAAAATTCACCAACAATGCGGTCAGCAAGACCATCAACTTTGCACATGACGCAACAAGGGAGGATGTCGAGGAGGCCTTTCTGTTTGCTTACCAGTCCGGTTGCAAGGGGTTGACCGTTTATCGGGATGGCTGCCGCGAGAACCAGGTACTCAGTATCGGCAAAACCGACAAGAAAACAAAAGACCGGCTCACTGCCGGCGGCGGACCGCATCTGTTCAAACGGGAAAGGCCCAAAAGGCTACAGGGCCGGACGTATCAGATGAGAACCGGCTGCGGGCCGATGTACATTACCATCAATGAAGATGAGAATCAGCAGCTCTTTGAAATATTTAACACGGTGGGAAAGGCCGGCGGCTGCGCGGCCAGCCAGTGCGAGGCCATCGGCCGGCTGGTGTCGTTGGCCTGGCGCAGCGGCATGGCGCCGGAGCCCATCGTTAAGGAATTGATCGGCATAAGCTGTCATAAGCCGGCCGGTTTCGGCGAGAATCGGGTGACATCATGCGCCGATGCCATTGCCCGGGCGTTGCGACAATTGCTGGAGGAAAATAAAGGCGGCAAGGACAAGACGCTTGCCAGGGAAAATATGACCTCCGGAGCATGTCCCGAGTGCGGCGGCACGGTGGAACATGAAGGCGGCTGCCAGGTCTGCCATGCCTGCGGTTACTCGGAGTGCGCTTAGGGAAGGGTGCTGTCGCCTGAAAATGGATTGACCTCGAGGCGCCTGCCATGCAAGAAGTGACGTTGGCCCTGGCTATTCTGCTCAGCGCCGGATTTATAATATCAAAAATAGGGCAGCTTCTCCGGCTGCCGTCGGTCACCGGCTATGTCTTTGCCGGTCTGCTGCTGGGGCCGTCGGGATTGCACCTTATCAGCAGGGAGGTCGTTAATGTCGGTCTGGGGCATTTTACTCAGATTGCCCTGATGCTGATTGCCTTCGGTATCGGCGAACATATAGAGATAAAAAAACTTGCTGATACCGCAAAAAGTATAACCGTGATCGGTTTGGCCGAGAGTCTGGTCACGTTTCTGCTGGTCACCGGCGGTTTGTTTTTAATAGCAAATGTCACGAATCCGGGCCACGGCGCCTGGGGCGTGTTCGACTTTATCATCCTGGCTGTATTGTTGGGCGCGGTGGCCGTTGCCACCGCGCCTGCCACCACCCTTCATGTCACGCGGGAGTTAAAGGCCGCCGGACCGCTGACTACGACCTTAATGACCGTCGTGGCCTTTGACAACGGTCTGGCCATCATCCTGTTCGGTATGGCGATGGCGGTCGCCCGTCAATTGGCCGGGGTGGGCGGGCGCGGTTTTCTCGGCACGGTCGGTGCGGGATTGACCGAAATAGTTGTTTCCCTTCTGATAGGAGTACTGACCGGCCTGCTGATTGATTTTGTAGTCAGGAAATTGAAAAGCAGGGAGGAGATGCTGACGCCCGGTCTGGCTATCCTGCTCATGTGCGGTGAAGCGGCCCGGCTTTTGAATTTTTCTTCCCTGTTGGCCGGCATGGCCGCGGGTTTCACCATCGTCAATCGACATTATCGGGATGTTCGGGTGTTCAGGGCCTTCAATGCTTTTGAGGCGCCTGTTTATGTCTTATTTTTTACCCTGGCCGGCGCTCATCTGGAACTATCAGCCCTTGGCTTTGCCGGTTGGGCCGGAGCGGCGTATTTTTTGTTTCGCGGCCTGGGCAAAGTCCTGGGGGCTAATATCGGCGCACGTTTTACCAGGGTGCCGACTCCTGTCCAACGTTATCTGGGATTTGCTCTTATACCCCAGGCCGGGGTGGCTATCGGCCTTGTGTTTCTTATAATGGAAGAACCGGGCCTGAGCATGTACTCGTCGGTTATAACGCCGGTGGTTCTGGCAAGC
Source organism: uncultured Desulfobulbia bacterium (assembly GCA_964460745.1). GTDB lineage: Bacteria > Desulfobacterota > Desulfobulbia > Desulfobulbales > BM004 > CAYWUR01. The sequence continues at coordinate 4,942 of CAYWUR010000132.1, forward strand.
GTGGTGTTGGCGGAGATTATCGGCCCGGTATGTGCCGGGGTGGCAATTAATAAAGCCGGGGAAGCTAACGCGGCAACAGCGACAGCCCGGTCGGCGGATGGGGTAAACGGCAAACCGGGCGTTTTCGTGCCGGCCGTCAAGCTGGTGCCGTGGACCTGGAGAAAATTACAACCGGCGGCGGCACCGGACGGCGTGGTAATCTTCGGGGCCTCTAATGTGCCGACCATAGCCGGTTTGGCGAGAATGGCCACGATTATCGCGGATTATCACGGCGCTCAGCCCTTGGCGATCCGAGTTCTCCTGCCCGACGCCGATAAGAAATTTGTTGAAACGCCCGGCAGCAACCGAATACTGTTCTCACTAGCCGGCAAGGAGGTTAAAAGTCTTGGGCATGAACTTGCCACGGAAACAGTGCCTGCCAAGGACGTGGCGTCGGGTATCGTTGCTATCGTAAGACGGACAAAAACCAGGGCAATCGTTCTGGGGCATCCCATGAATTGGACGGCGCTTGAGTTTCAGAAGGTCGTTGACGCCGTGGCCAGGGATGCGCCCTGTCAGATCGTTGTTGTCCGCTTTGCCGGTCTCCTTCATACGGAGCGTATCCTGGTGCCGGTGCGGGAAACGGACGAACTTGATATCGTCAGAGATGTCGTCTGCGCCTTGTCCCGGATGGGCAGGCATCGCATTACATTGCTTCATCTTCTGCCGACATATGCCTCGGTCGGCGAGGTGAAAAGCGCTCGCGCCGAATTATTTG
>CAYWUR010000133.1:0-5661 GCA_964460745.1 uncultured Desulfobulbia bacterium
AAGAGTAATTTGTCTATTTATATTAATATGATACTTCAAGTCAGAAAGTTGAGAACGTAATAAGGGGAGGTCCTTTTTATGGCTGAAGCTGAAAATTTTTTTTCCGCATTAAATAAATGGCCCTTGTCGCGCAAAATCAGCTTGGTTGCCGCTGCCGCGATATCACTGGCAATTTTTGCGGTCATTATTATCCAGGCCCGCGAGGCGGATTATCGGCTTCTGTATGCAAATATGTCGACTGCCGATGCATCTTCGGTTGTCGATTGGCTAAAGGAGCAGAAAATTCCCTATCAGCTTAAAGACGGCGGCAAGTCTATTCAGGTGCCGGCTGAAAAGGTTTACGAGGCGCGGCTGGAATTGGCCGGGGCCAATTTGCCGCAGGGCGGCGGCGTCGGTTTTGAGATATTTGACAAGCAGAGTTTCGGAATAACCGATTTCGCGCAAAAGGTTAATTACCAGAGAGCCCTGCAAGGGGAACTTGCCAGGACAATTTCTTCCCTTGCCCCCGTGGAAGGCGCCCGCGTGATGCTGGCCCTGCCGGAAAAGCGCCTGTTTAAGCCCAAGGGGTCCGAGGCGAGCGCTTCGGTAATTTTGAAGCTCCGCCCGGGCCGGGAGTTGAAGGAAAACCAGGTGCAGGGCGTTGTTCATCTGGTCTCCGGCAGCATTGATGGACTGGGGCCGGAAAATGTCACGGTTATAGATTCAACCGGGCGTATTCTTTCAAGAAAGAGCGCGGAAAATCTCGAGGACGGCGCCTTGACGCCCGGCATGCTGGATTATCAATTGACCATTGAAGATCGTCTTGAAAAAAGGGCCCAGTCGTTGCTGGATCGCGCCCTGGGGGTCGGTAACTCTTTGGCGCGGGTCACGGCCAGTATCGATTTTTCCAAGGTGGAAAAAATGGAGGAAATTTATGATCCGAACGGCACGGTTGTCCGCAGTGAACAGATCTCCAAAGAGAAATCCAGCGCCGAAACGGCCGGTGGCGGTATACCGGGAGTGCAGGCCAACCTTAATAATAATGCAGGCAATAATAACAGCGCGGGCTCGGCATCGCCTTCTTCAAGCAGAAATTCTGAAACAACGAATTATGAAGTAAGTAAAGTCGTAAATAAGATTGTGGCGCCGGTCGGGATGATTAAAAATCTTTCCGTGGCCGTGCTGGTGGCCGATCGCGTGACGCCGGCCGGGGCGGACGGGCAGGAACCAACATCCGTGCCGCGGGACGCCAAGGAAATACAAACAATTGAAAATATGGTTAAAAGCGCCCTGGGGCTTGATGAGACGCGGGGAGATCAAATTAAGGTCGTATCCATGGCCTTTGCGGAAGCCTTGCAGCCCGAGGTGATAAGCGAGCCCGCCCCCGCCCCCGTCAGTTCGGTTTATGAATATATGCCGTTTATTAAATATGGCTTGTTGGCCCTGGCGGGCGGTCTTTTTTATTTTTTAATGATTCGGCCGTTAATGAAAACGGTCACCGGTTCTCAGACCCAGCCTTACAAGACGGTGCAGGAGCTTGAATCCGAACTCTCCGGTCAGCAGCGGCTGCTTGCCGCCAATGATCCGGTGCGGAGAATGCGCGAGGAGATATTAACGGCCCAGACCTCTCCGTCTCAGGTGGTCAAATCATGGTTAAATAATTGATGCAATTATCTAAACTTTCAGGCGCCGAGAAGGCGGCGATACTCTTACTCTGCCTTGGTGAAGAAGCTTCGGCCAAGGTGTTCGAAGAGTTATCCGACGATGAGGTACTCATGATCAGCCAGACCATGATGTCTATTGATCATGTACCGGCTGATATTGCCGAGGACGTGCTGGCCAGTTTCAAAAAAAAGCAGCAGGAGCAGTCCGGCATTTTTTTCAAGGGAAAAGAGTTTGTCAGAAAGGCTATTTCCGCCTCCGGCAACTCGCAACGCGCCGAAACATTGCTGGAGGATGTTATTGCCGGTACGGATTCCCGACCGCTGGAAACTATTGCGACGATGCAGCCCCGAATGGTGGCTAATATTCTGGCAGGTGAGCATCCGCAAACTCTGGCCCTGATCATTTCGACACAACAGCCTGGTCATGCCGGTAAAATATTAGCTTATTTGCCGGAAGATCTACAGGCCGAGGTTCTGTTGCGGGTCGCTAAAACCGACAAGGTGTCCGCCGAGACTATTGCCCAGCTCGAGGATGTTCTGAAGCGCGATATAGGCATAGCGGTCAACAGAGAGCAGCAACATGTCGGCGGTCTTGATAAGGTTGTCGAGATCCTCGGCGGGGTGTCCGGCGGGAATGACCAGGATATTCTGGCTCGCATGGAAGAGCATGATACGGAAATTACCGAGGCGGTCCGGAAAAAGATGTTTACCTTTGAAGATCTGGCAGCCGCTGAAAATCGCATCTTGCAGGAGATTCTAAAGGCTGTCAATACCGAAACACTTACCATGGCTCTTAAAACTGCTTCTGATGAACTAAAGGCGAAGATTTTTGGTAACGTCTCCAATCGGGCGGCCGAGATGATTCAGGAAGATCTGGAAGTGATGGGGCCGGTGCGGTTGGCTGACGTGGAAGCCGAGCAGCAGGTTATTGTCAAGGCGGCGCTTAAACTTGAGGAGGAAGGCAAAATTGTTCTGCCGGGCAGAGGAGGCGCTGATGTCCTTGTCTAAGGTACACAGGAAAAACGAAGATTGTGAGGTGATAAATATTCTTGCCGAGAATTTTGATGGCGAGGAAGGGAATTATCCCCATGGTTTCAATGGTGATGGCGTTAACGCGTTGAGTGCCGGCGATCGGCGGCCGGTAAGTTTTGATAAAAACACAGACGCCTATGGGCAAGGGAAAAAGGCCGGCCTGGAAGAGGCGGAAAAACAATTCGGCGCCACCGTTAAAGCTCTTGCCGAAGCGATTGACGAAATCGGTCGCCTCAGGCAGTTGATTCTCAAAAACAGTACCGACGACATGGTGCGTCTGGTGATGGCTGTAAGCGAACAACTTGTCCAGAGCGAAATTTCAGTAAGGGATGACGCCATTATAGCGGTGATTAATAACGCCTTGCAGGCGGCGGTTAAATCAGATGAGTTTCATATTAAGGTTAACCCTGCTGATTTTGAGATGGTAACAAAAAACAGGCCGTTGTTTCTGGCAAGCATCAGCGGCTTGAAGAATATTACCTTTGAGGCTGATCAGAAAACCAGCCGCGGCGGGTGCCTGGTCGAGTCGGTTCTGGGCGAGGTTGATGCGACCCTGGAAACCCGGCTTGACGAAATCCGTCAGCATCTCACGGGCTTAATGGAAAAGCGTAATGCAACAGCTGGTTGACGGCATAAAAAGTCTGTCTTCCGTCCGGGTGCACGGCAAGGTTACCAAAATCGTCGGTTTAGTGGTGGAAGGATATTGTCCGGCGTCAACGGTCGGTACCCTCTGTGAGATTACGCCTCTCGGCGGTGGCGAGCCGGTTCCCGCGGAAGTTGTCGGTTTCCGGGATTCGCGGGCTCTTCTCATGCCCCTTGGCGAATTGCGGGGGTTAGGCCCCGGCAGTTTAATTCGAGTGTGTCGGTCCGGCGCCACGGTAAAAGTCGGCCGGGAATTGTTGGGCAGAGTTGTGGATGCCCTGGAAAAACCTATAGACGGCGGGCCGGTGCCTCGGCATGAGGCAAGCATGCCTCTTTATGCCCTGCCGCCGGGTCCCATGCGCCGGGAAAAAATAAGTCAGCCGCTTGATCTCGGCATTCGCGCCGTTAACGGCCTTTTGACCTGTGGCATCGGCCAGCGAATGGGGGTTATGGCCGGCTCGGGGGTCGGGAAAAGTGTACTGCTGGGAATGATCGCCGAGCATACGCGTGCCGATATTAATGTGATCGCCTTGATCGGCGAGCGCGGTCGCGAGGTTCGGGAATTTATTGAAAGAGATCTGGGAGCGGCGGGTTTGGCCCGTTCCGTAATCCTGGCCGCAACATCCGATCAATCGCCCCTGCTGCGGATGAGAGGTGCTTTTGTTGCCACTGCTATAGCCGAGTATTTTTGTGCGCAGGGCAAAAATGTCCTGCTGATGATGGATTCGGTGACCCGTTTTGCCATGGCGATGCGGGAAGTCGGTCTTGCAATCGGCGAACCGCCAACGACCAAAGGGTACACGCCGTCGGTCTTTGCCACCCTGCCGAAACTTCTTGAGCGGGCCGGCAATTATAAAGGCTCCGGCAGTATTACCGGCCTTTATACCGTCTTGGTGGAAGGAGATGATATGAATGAACCGGTCGCCGATGCGGTTCGCTCGATTCTGGACGGCCATATTACTCTGTCCAGAGACCTTGCCGCTCGCAATCATTATCCCGCCATAGATATCTTAAATTCAACCAGCCGTGCCATACGGAGCATTGTCAGTCCGCAACAGCTGGAGCTAAGCGGCAAGATAAGGGAAATCCTGGCAACTTACCGCGAAGCCGAGGACTTGATTAATATCGGCGCTTATGTCGCCGGCAGCAATCCAAAGATTGATTATGCGGTGAGCCGAATTGATGCGGTTAATGATTTTTTATGTCAGAAAATGGACGAAAAGGTCGATATGGCAGAGACTATCGCCCATCTCAAAAAGCTGGTCGCCGATCGGCGGGAGCAGGCGGAGTAAATGAAAAAATTTAAACTTCAGGCAGTGCTTGATTACCGGCAACAGCTAAAAAAAATTGCCCAGCATAAACTTTATGAGGCCCACGAAGAGCAGGCCTCTCTAGCCGGGGAAATCACGCGGAAACGCGCCGAGTTGGAGGTGCTGCATGCTGATCTTGAAAAGCGGCGGCGGGCCGGCATTGGGCAACAGGAATTGACGATTTATGAAAATTGCCGCTGCCGTAAGATTGATGATTTGACGCTGCTTAAGAAAATGATGGATGACGTCATGGTAAAAGTAGAGGTCAGGCAGCAAGCGCTCTGCGCGGCGGATCAGCAAGAAAAATTGCTGGAAAGCCTGAAGGAAAAACAGGCCTTGCAATCCCGGCGGTTACTCAACAGAAATGAGACCATTATGTTGGATGAGATTGCCGGGCGGCATTGTTGGGAGAGGAAAAATGGGGCATAAAGCCATACAATTGAAAGTGCCGGTTTTTATTTTTATTCTGCTTATGATTTTTTTAAATCCAGCCGTGCAGGGCAGAGAGAAGAATCCGGGCATCGACAAGGCCAATTCGGTTGAACAGCGTCGTATTCTTGTTTCTTTGCAGAAAGAGCAGGCAAAACTTGATGCCCGGGAAAAACAACTGGCCATGCAGGATTTAGAGCTAAAGAGTTTAGGGGCCGAGGTCGATAAAAAATTAAACGAACTGGCCCGGCTCAGGGCAAAAGTACAAGAGATGCTAAAACGCATCAATGAAGAAGAGAGCAAAAGAGTTAAGAAATTGAGCGGCATGTACGAAAAAATGGATCCGGTAAAGGCTGCTGCCGTATTTGCTTCACTTGATCAGGATTTGGCTATTTCTATCTTGTCTGGCATGAAAAAGAAGGCGGCCGCCAACCTTTTGGATAATCTGGACCCCCGGACAGCGGCAAAACTCAGTACGGCATTTTCAACAGTTGGCGCGGATTAATTTAAAGGTAACTATTCAGCTGCACCCCATCTTCGTCCGTTTCGTCCTCCTCACGTACAGGGAGTACGCATCGGAGGCCGAAACGAACGAACCTGGAGTA
>CAYWUR010000134.1:0-5655 GCA_964460745.1 uncultured Desulfobulbia bacterium
GTTCACGGCAAAGATTCTGGGCATACCGGCCATTGCCGACGACTCCGGTTTGGTGGTTGAGGCATTAAACGGCGCGCCGGGCGTAAGGTCCGCCCGCTATGCCGGCGAAAACGCCACGGACGAGGACAACATCAAAAAACTGCTTCAGGAAATGCAGGGCATTAAAAATCGGCAGGCGGCCTTTGAATGTGTGGTTTCTCTGGCCGTGCCGACCGGCCCGGCCTTGACCTATGAAGGGCGGTGTGAAGGGGAAATAATCAGCGAGGCGCGCGGCGAAAAAGGCTTCGGTTATGATCCGGTTTTCTTCTACCCGCCCTACGGCAGAACCTTTGCGGAAATATCTCCGGAGAAAAAAAATAAGGTCAGTCATCGCGGCAAGGCGCTGGCCGACTTTGCCGCCGAATTCGATAAGGTCATCCGCTGGCTTAACGCCAGGCTTGCGGAAGCCAAACCCCCCAAGCCGGACCACCGGGAATTTACCCATAATGACTGGTCTGAAGAAAAAATGGTGTAATCACCGTTTATCGGCTTAAGCCGCTTCTATTCCAGCTCCCCTTTTAAATTTCTGGTCAAGAGATCGTTTACCGCGGCGGCGCATGATTTATCCCTATAAAGAATCTGATAAACCTGCTCAAGGATCGGCATTTCCACTGCCATTTTTCTGGCAAGATCCCGCGCGGATTTCGTGGTCTTTACCCCCTCGGCCACCATGTTCATTTCCGCCAGAATGGTGCTAAGCGTTTTACCCCGGCCAAGTTGGAGCCCGACCATCCGGTTGCGGCTGAGATCGCCGGTGCAGGTCAACACCAGATCTCCCAGGCCGCCCAGCCCCGAGAACGTAAGCGGTGTGGCGCCCATTTTTACGCCGAGCCTGGTAATCTCCGCCAAACCTCTGGTTATCAGGGCTGCTCTGGTATTGGCGCCATAACCAAGACCATCACAAATACCAGCCGCGATGGCCACGATATTTTTTAATGCGCCGCCCAGTTCCAGGCCGATTACATCGACGCCGGCATAAACCCTGAATTTTTCCGTGAAGAGGTGTTGTTGAAAAAACTGAGAGGCCTTCTTGCTTTTCGCGGCAACAGTGACGGCGGTAGGTTTTCCAGCGGCAACTTCTTCGGCAAAACTGGGGCCGGCGAGGACCCCGAGTTGCACAGTTCTTACCGCCGCGCCCAAGACGTCCTCCATAACCTGGGTCATGGTCATCAGGGTGCCGTTTTCAATTCCCTTTGTTGCCGATAAAATATGGACATCTTTTTTAAGAAAAGGGACCAGCTGTTGAAAAACAGCCCGAAAAACGTGAGAGGGAACGACCATGATGATGATCTTGCGGCCCTCTACCGCCTCGCTGATCTCGGTAACGGGATTTACTGCGTCGCCCAGGAGAAACCCGGGCAGATAGTCTTTGTTCTCGCGGCACGCCCTTATTGCCAGCACATGTTCTTTTCTATGCCCCCAGAAAAAAACTGGTCGGCCTTGGTCGCCCACAAGTTTTGTCAGGGCCGTACCCCAACTGCCTGCTCCGATCACGGCAACAGGTTCCATGCTCATTCATCATTCCTCCGGGGCGCCGGTGTCATCTGTATCGTCCTCAGGCTGATTTTCTTCCGGGGCCACCATATCCATACCAACGACCTTTTCGCCGGGCGCCAGGCGGATTAAACGAACGCCCTGCGTATTTCTGCCGATAACCCGGACATTTTGCATATTTATCCGGATAATCTTGCCGCTGTTCGCTATCAGCATTATCTCGTCATCATCAACAACCTGCATGGCGCCAATGATCTTACCATTGCGTTCACTGCCCTTAATGGCAATAATCCCCTTGCCGCCTCGTCTCTGCAGCCGATATTCTTCCACGGAACTTCTTTTGCCGTATCCGTTTTCGGTAACCGCCAGGATAGAGGATTCCGTTGCCAGGACAACGACCCCAACCACCCGGTCATGCGCGCCGAGGCTGATGCCCTTGACACCGGCCGCTGTTCGGCCCATGGCCCTGACATCGCTTTCATGAAAACGGATAGACATCCCATTTTCGGAAACAAGGAGAATTTCGTCGTCCCCACTGGTTAAAACCGCTGAAATAATCTCGTCATCCTCGTTAATCCGCAAGGCTATTTTCCCTTTGCGGAGCGGCCGCCTGAATTCATCAAGGCTGGTTTTCTTAACACGGCCCAGTTTGGTTACCATAAAAATATGCCGGCCATCGGCGTCAAAACTTTCGACCGGCAGAACCGCGGCCACCTGCTCGCCTTCGGAAAGATTAAGAAGGTTAATAATGGCTTTGCCGCGCGCCGTTCTGCCTGCCTGGGGAATTTCATATACCTTTCGCCAAAAGACCTTGCCGTAATTTGTAAAGAATAAAAACATATCATGGGTCGAGGCGAGATATAAGTTACTGACAAAATCCTCCTCGATCGTCGTTATGCCTTTGACTCCCTTGCCGCCCCGCCTCTGGGCGCGATACAGGCTGGCGGGATTTCTTTTTATATAGCCGGTATGGGTGACGGTAACCACCATCTCTTCCTGGGTGATAAGATCTTCCGGCAAAATTTCGTCCGGCTGCTCGATTATCTCGGTACGGCGGGCATCGCCATATTGTTCTCTGATCTCCTCAAACTCTTCGCGGATTATTTTATAGACCAGGGCTTCGTCGGATAATACCTGCCTTAACCAGGCAATTTTTTTCTGTAGATCTTCGAACTCACTTATTATTTTTTCCCGTTCCAGGCCGGTCAGCCGTTGGAGCCTCATTTCCAGAATGGCCTGGGCCTGAATTTCCGAAAGCCGGAAACGGGCGATCAGACCACTTTTTGCCTCGGCCGGATTGGGGGATTCCTTTATCAGCGCCACCACTTCATCCATATTGGTAATGGCAATTTTGAGTCCCTCCAGAAGATGAGCCCGGTCCTCCGCTTTTTTCAAATCATAAGCCGTGCGACGATAAACAACAGTGCGGCGATGGAGAAGAAAATATTCCAATATTTGCTTAATATTGAGAACTTCAGGCTTGTTATTAACAATACTTAATAAAATAATACCGAAACTTTTTTGGAGCGGCGTCTGAATATAGAGTTGATTAAGGACTATTTCAGCAATTTCATCTTTCTTTAATTCAAGCACGATCCGCATCCCTTGCCGATCCGACTCATCTCTTATTTCAGAAATCGATCCTATTTTCTTATCTTTTATCAGAAGGGCTATTTTTTCGACCAGAAGAGCCTTGTTTTGCTGGAAAGGAATTTCCGTAATAATAATGGCCTCCCTTTTTCCTTTTTCCAACTTTTCAATATGGGTTCTGGAACGAATAACGACGCTGCCGCGGCCTGTTTCATATGCCTGTCTGATGCCGGCCCGTCCACAAATATAAGCGGCTGTTGGAAAATCAGGCCCTGTTATGGTTTCCATCAACTGATGGACGGTAATATTTGGATCATCGATCAGGGCGATCAGAGCATCCATTACTTCCGTAAGATTGTGAGGCGGGATATTGGTCGCCATGCCGACGGCGATGCCGGACGAGCCATTAATCAACAGATTTGGAATCTTGGTTGGAAAAACAACTGGTTCGGTAAGACTGTTGTCATAATTTGGTATAAAATCAACTGTTTGTTTATCAAGATCGGCAATTACTTCCTGATCAAGTTTGGTCATGCGTGCTTCGGTATAACGCATCGCCGCTGGTGAATCGCCGTCAATGGAACCAAAATTTCCCTGGCCGTCGACAAGGGGATAACGCAGGGAGAAGGTCTGGGCCATCCGGACAATGGTGTCGTATACCGCGGTATCGCCGTGCGGATGGTATTTACCAATAACATCACCAACGATACGAGCCGACTTCAGATGAGGTCTGTTGTAATAGTTATTGAGTTCGCGCATGGCAAACAGCACCCGGCGGTGTACCGGTTTGAGACCGTCGCGCACATCCGGCAACGCCCGCCCCACAATGACGCTCATCGCGTAATCGAGATATGATTTTTTCAGTTCACTCTCAATGGAAATTATCGGGTTTTCCGGCAAGACTTTTTCTGTTTCTTCAGCCATGAATAACTAACCTTCCTGCTTATAATTTTAAGAACTCACCTAAATATCCAGTTCGGAAACTTCTAAGGCATGGGTTTGAATAAAATCGCGTCGCGGTTCAACTTTTTCCCCCATAAGGGTTGTAAATATATCATCCGCGCTTTCCACGTCATCAATTTTTACCTTAAGCAGCGTTCTTGTTTCCGGATTCATTGTCGTTTTCCATAACTGTTCAGGATTCATTTCTCCAAGTCCTTTATAGCGCTGTAACCCATAACCCTTTAATAGTTCTTTTCTGATGGTAGTTATTAATTCCCGCCAGCTTTCAACCGGTATTTCCTGGTTGCTATTTTTCACTACAAATTTTTTGTTAAGATACTTTTTAATGGCGGGATAAAGGGTAATAGCGGATCGATATTCACCTATCAACGGAATATGGGGACCGATGGTTAGTATCATCTGGGCTTTATTTTTAACAGCGACATCGAATTCATAGCAATTTGGCTTCCAACGGCACGGCCTGATATTTCCCAGAATTAAATTTTTATTGGATAATTGATCTTTAAGGTGCTGCACATACTCTTCTTCGGCAAACTGGTCTGCTGAAACCACTTCGTTATTAAGAAGAAAATCTACCATTTCCTCCCAAAGACTTATCCGTTCAAGATATTCTGTTATTTTTAAATACCCTGATAATTTTTTTAAAATGTTTACCAGTGCATCACCATCGACCTCTTCGTTACTTTCAATAATTTTGATCTTCAACAAATTCCTGGCCTGGGTAAAGATATATTGATTCAGTTTTTCATCACTTGTGAAGAACTGTTCTTTTTTCCCGCGTGCCAGACGATACAGGGGTGGTTGGCCGATATAAACGTAACCGTCGTTAATTAAATCGGTCATTTGCCTATAAAAGAAAGTTAACAGCAGCGTTCTGATATGCGCGCCGTCAACATCGGCATCGGTCATTATAATTATTTTATGGTAACGCAGCTTTTCCAGATCAAATTCATCCTTACCAATCCCAGTGCCAAGGGAGGCTATTATCTGTTTTATCTCCTCGCTGCCGAGAATTTTATCGAATCTTGCCTTTTCGACGTTCATAATCTTGCCGCGCAGTGGTAAAATTGCTTGGCATGATCTGTCTCTGCCCTGTTTTGCGCTGCCACCCGCCGAATCACCCTCAACAATAAAAATTTCTCTTTTTTCAGGGTTTTTTTCTTGACATTCCGCCAACTTGCCGGCCATTAATAAATCAAGACCAGCTCCTTTTTTTCTGGACAGCTCTCTGGCCCGCCTGGCCGCTTCCCGTGCCCGCGCGGCATCCACGACCTTTGCCAGAATTTTTTTGGCCACCTGCGGATTCTGCTCTAAATAAATAGCTAATTTTTCATTGCAGATGCTCTCGACAATTGATTTTACCTCGCTATTGCCAAGCTTGGTTTTAGTTTGCCCTTCAAATTGTGGGTTCGGCACCCTTACTGAAATTACAGCGGTTATTCCTTCACGTATATCGTCACCGCCCATTTTTTCCCGTAAATTTTTGGGCACAATATCATCAGTGGCATAACGATTTATGCATTTGGTAATGGCGGCTCGAAAACCAGCCACATGGGTGCCGCCTTCCCT
>CAYWUR010000135.1:0-5638 GCA_964460745.1 uncultured Desulfobulbia bacterium
CGTCATTCCGGCGAACAAACTTGGGGACGGATTTCAAATCCGTCCCCGGGATTTCATTTGTTTGTCACGCCGCATTCGGCAATAAACGGCGCCAGCAGCGTATCCCGCTGAGCGGCTTCGCCCGTGAAAAGCGGTGAATAGGCGTAATAACAGAGGATCTGCAGGTCGGTCAGGGCCTTTTCATCAAGGAAAACCTGTTGGCCGGCGATCTCACTGCCTGTTAAACCGAGGTTTGGCGGAGAATCAATATCGAGGTCAAAGGCCGCCGTGTCCGGGCCTCCTGTTCTGCCGTCGCCGTTTAAATCCGCAGGGCCGTAATTCAGCACGCCCGGGCTATCGGTCAGGCCGGCCAGCAGTATCTCTATATCTTTTTCATCAAAATGGCCGTTGCCGCCCGGCAGGCCGTTATCATCGGCAACGTCCAGTATGGCGGCGCGTACCGGCGCATGATCAAGATAGTCCGGTTCGCCTGAAAACAGGCCGTTATTATCAAGCGCCAGTAGTGCATCGTAGGCGTCGATAACCGGCGCCGGCCTCTGTTCGTCCGAGCAGCCGGCGTCCGGCGTAATCGGGACCTGGTGCGCGGTTTGTAAGAGCAGCGCAATAAGTTGTTGCGGCGACAACTCCGGTTTTATGGACCAGAGGTAGGCCGCCAGGCCTGCCGCCTGAGCGGTTGCCATGGAACTGCCCGACATGGCGGCGGCGCTTGATGATGCATCGGCAATCGACCAGACATCAGTGCCTACGCCGCCCAGGTCGCCGCCGGTAAATGATGTTTCGTTGAGACATTTTACATGATCAGGCGGATCGGCAGCGGCGATATCATTTTCAACCACAACGGTATTGTCGAGATCGGCCACGGGAGCGCCGTCGGCATCCTGTAGATTGGTGAGCAGATGGGCCGCCGCAAAGGTGCTGGCGGTTGCGGCATCGCGGACAGCTGGTAAATTGTCGGCAATATTACCGGCGGCGGTGAGGTGCAGCAGTCGGTCTTCAAGGCCGGCGGTCCTTATTTTCGCGGCCCAGACCGTGGCCCATAATTTTGCGTCAGCCGCCGGCATGCAGGTCTGGTTGACGCCCTGACAGTGGTAGCCAAGGGCGGTATTAAGGATGATGTTGCCGGGCAACGTCTTGGCCATGGCGATAATCTTGTTTTCATAATAGGCCATGCTGTTATTTTTGCCGGTATCCACGACCCGCAGATTGACGGCGGCCGGATAAATGCCGGTTGCCATTCCCCGGTCTGTGAGACCGCCGCCGAATGCTCCGGCAATAACACTCAGCACGTGATAACCGTGCGCGTCAAAATTAACGGTGTTGAAGTCGCCGGGCACGCCCTTATAACTGATATCCGTATCAGGAGGTCCGCCGCCGAACGCGTCGGCGACAATCAGGCGCGGCGCCGCGGCAATAGCCCGGCGGGCGTTCCAGGCGGCCGGGGCGCGGACGGCCAGCAGGGGGTTGATAAGGCTGATTTCCGACCCGGCGGGGTCGATATTTTCCGGCAGGCTCATAGTCTGGGGCAGATAGCCGGGCCGCACATACCAGACAATAGGGTCGCTCTCAATTGCCGTTATAAGGTTATTCATGGAATAGATGCAGCCCGGATCCGGTATGCGGACGAGGAGCGCCGCCACGCCGGCCACGGAACTGATAATCTCCTCCGCGCCGATGCCGGCCAGCAGAATATTGGCCTGCCACACCTCGGCCGCGGGCGTAAAGACGATCTCCATCTGCGTGCGGGCGATTTTACAACCGTAGCTGTCCGTGCAGATCTGCGAGTCGTCCACCTGGGTGTCGATATCGACATCCCGCACGGCAGCGGCGACCGACGCGGAGTCCGGCCCGTTCAACAAGCCCCCCCCGGCTGATGAGGTGTTATTGTTGAGGTTGCCGCTGCTGCACGCCGTCAGGACGAGCATCAAGGTCATGATGATGAGAGCCGCTGAACGGCGCGGCGAATATCCGTTATAAAAGCTGAATGAAGGCATAATGCTGTAACCCTTAACCGGGTGGCCAGCTGAAGTGACGCCCGGCCATGACGTGGATATGCAGGTGGAAGACCTCCTGCCCCGCTTCTTTACCGTTATTGATAACCAGCCGGAAGGCATCGCCCGTCCCCTGTTCTTCGGCAACCTTGCCGGCCACCAGGAGAAGATGTCCCAGTAAAGCCTGGTCGGCGACAGCGGCGTCGGACAGCTTGGGGATATTTTTTCTGGGTATTACCAGAAAATGCAGCGGCGCCTGCGAGTTGATATCCCTGAAGGCCAGACATTCACTGTCTTCGTAAATGATGTCGGCCGGAATTTCCTTGTTGATGATTTTGGTGAAGATAGTATCCGACATGTGCGGTCTCCTACGTTTTTTGACTCCTAACTCCTCACTCCTCACTCCTTGGACAAGGGCTCCAGATCGACCCGGTCGAATTTCAGCTGCGATATCTGCTCGGAAATCAGGCCCATCATGAAGATCAGCACCGAACATGATAACAGCAGGGCCGACATATTGGTAAAACGATGGCCGGTGAAAAACGTATAAAGATAATAGCCGAAACCGCTGATAAAGAAAAAAAGGCTGACCGGCAGAAAAACGCGGAACGGGGAGAAAAAGGTCGCGATTTTGGCGATGATCAGGAAGAAGCGAATACCATCCTGGAAGAGTTTGATCTTGCTCTTGCCTTTACGGGCCGCGGTTTTAATCGGTACGTATTTAATGCTTCTGCCGCTACGCAGATAGGCCATGGTCAGGGTCGAAGGATAGGAAAAGGTGTTGGGTAGCAGGTAAATAAAATCCCGCACTGTTTTTGTTCGCACCAGGCGAAAACCGGAGGTCAGATCCTGCACCCTGAATTTGGTGACGTAAGAGGCGAGGCGGTTATAAATGCAATTGGCCGCATCTCGGTGAAAAGATGTTTTCGAGTCCCTGGTCCGAGCGCCCACCACCATGTCGTATTGATCCTTATATTCCAGGAGGCCGGCGATATCGGCCGGATCATGCTGGCCGTCCGCGTCCATCATTATGAGCCATTCCCCGGCGGCATACCGCAAGCCGGTTTTTATGGCCGCGCCGTTGCCGATATTATAAGGATGCGGCCGGACATTCGCCCCGGCCGCCGCGGCAACCTGCGTGGTGCGGTCGGTGGAGCCGTCGTCGACAACCAGAATTTCAAAGTCCGGATAAAGGGCCTTCAGCTTTTCGACCATCTCGCCGATGCTTAATTCCTCGTTATATGCCGGCAGAAGAATTGTTACTTTTGGGTGTGCCATTTTTTATTATCTCCGTCGTAACTTTCAGCTGCACCCCATCTCGGAGTCTGCGCTTACCTCGTCCGTTTCGCCCTCCTCACGTACAGGGAGTACGCATCGGAGGCCGAAACGAACGAACCTGGAGCACATCTGAAAGTTACGGTTACGAATTTATGGTAATTTGTTGTCCTTGCTGAATAGTTACTCTCTGTCTTTTTTGCGGCATCGGCTGCTGCAATTATTCCTTCGTAGGAACGCCATTTTTTATGCCCCGGATACAGGTCAAGCAGGCGGGCAAAGACAATAGCCGCTTTGTCGCGCTTGTGTAATTTTTTATAACAGGCCCCGGCAAGTTCGAGGATCGGCACAAAATTTTCGTGCGCGGGAATAGCCTTTTCAAGTACTGCCAGAGCCCCGGCCGTGTCATTCCGGCTGAGCCGCTGGCGAGCAAAATACACGGGCACAAACGGGTCGGTCGGCGCCGCTTGCCGGGCCTTGGCAAGGAGCCGTTCCACCGGTTTGCCGTTGAGCGGCGGATAATGTCTTATAATAAAGGCAGAGACGCTCATGGTCAAACGGAAAAACAGATTGTTCCTGTAATTTGTATCATTGATAATCTCGCCCTTTTTCGCCTGTTCGCGATTTTTGCGGCCGTACTCATCAATAACCCGCAGATAGTCGCGGGCCGGCTTATTCCCCGGCGCCATCTCCAGGGCCTTGTCTATGTATGCCCGCGCCCGGTTTTCCTGCCGCACCGCTAACGCCACCCTGGCCAGCCGTAGGAAAACCGAGATTTTCCCTTCATCCAGTCCCAATTCCTTTCTGTCCTTTTTGTCCCGCCGGGCCTTGTTGAGCAGCCTGTAAAGGCCGGCGTACAGGTAGTCGGTGTCCGGCCCGAGCCGCAGGCCTTCCTGGTAGGCGGCGTACGCCTTGTCATATTGTTTGGTGGCCTGATAGGCGGTGGCCAGATTAAACATTAACTTGGGAAAACCTACTATGTCGGCATCCGTGGGCATATTTTTTAAAAATTGTTCGCCTCTGGCAACGGCCTCTTCAAATTTATCACGCAGCAGGAAGGCAACCATGATGTTGTTGGCGGCGTTGACATATTCCTCATAATTTTTTCTGCCCAGGGCGATGGCCTTTTCCTCCAGCTGGACGGTCTCGTCGAATCGCTGCGCGCGGCCCAGGGCCAAGGCGTAATTGGAAATCGCCCGCGGCTTGCGGGTAGATTTTATATAGCAATCGCGATAAAGGGTCAGATCGTCCCGCCAGTCGTTGTTTCTTATGGTGGTAAGGGCGGATAACAGCGACGCGATAATTATAAAGGCCAGCACCGTAATTTTTGTTATCTCGGCAGGCCTGGCAGGGAAGAAATGATGGAGCGCCTGGTCGATTATGGCTAAAAGCACGATAAAAAAACCGATAGAGGGCAGATAGAGCCGGTGTTCAAAAATCAGTTCAAGAGGAATAATCGATGATTCAATCAGCAGATTGAGAAAAAACCAGAAAATACCAAAGGCGAGCAGGGGTTGGCGTCGGCGGAGCCGAAAAGCCGTTATTAATATCGCGATAATGGCGGTCAGGGATAAAATAGTGGTGGGAGGTGATAAAAGCGAGAGGGAAACCGAGAAGTCGTGATCAAGATTCAGGCGGGACGGTAATGGTAAAACAAGCAGCGACATGTAATAGATCAACACCCGCGTTTCGGTGAGCAGCCGCTCCGGCATGGTGAAATGTCTGGCGTTGAATCTGGTGACCAGGTCGTGCCACGGCGCCGACAACAGGGGCAGACAGAGGATGAGAACCAGACAGAAGATCAGCCAGTGACGCCGCCTGGGCGCTTTAATGATCCGCGCGGCAAGGCCGGGCGAGATGAACATACATTCGATCAGTATGACGGCAATCGGCAGGGTGGCGGAATTTTCCTTGGATAAAAAAGCGGCCAGCGCCGCCAGAACGCCGCCGCCGTAAAGCGCCGCTCTCTTTAGACCACGCGGCGTCAGGCGGGCGTTGATGTAACAGGCAAGGGTCGTCAGGTAAAAAAGAGCGGCCAGGGATGTCATTCTCTGGACAATATAGGTGACGGCATTGGTCTGCACCGGATGCAGGGCCCAGAGCATGGTCACAAAAACGCCGAAAAGCCCGGGCGGGAGAAAGTGAAGATGTCTTCTCGCCACATCGGTTTTGAGCAGGGCGGTCAGAAACAGGAACAGGGCGATCGCGGCCAGGATATGGATGGCAATATTAGTCAGATGGTATTGGACAATGCTGTCGTTGTTGAGATGATGGTCCACGGCAAAGGTGATAAGCGGGATAAGCCTGGCCTTGCCGAAACGGGTATGGGCGATGGTCTTCAGAGAGTTATATGAAAAATCCTTGACATAGACCTT
>CAYWUR010000136.1:0-5615 GCA_964460745.1 uncultured Desulfobulbia bacterium
CCACCCGGTACGGGTAACTCGTGAGCCGGAGATAATCAAGGCGGCGGATCGTATTATATTCCCGGGTGTGGGCGCTGCCGGGCAGGCCATGGCGGATATTCGTCAATTGGGGCTGGACGTCCTGCTGAAGGAGGCCTTTGCCGAGAAGAAACCCATCCTCGGCATATGTCTCGGCACCCAGATTATCTTCGAGTCCAGCGAGGAGAATAATGCCGGCTGCTTAGGACTGGCGCCGGGCGTTGTTAAAAAATTCCCCGAGCCGCTGCTTGACGATGGTCATCGGTTGAAAATTCCGCATATGGGCTGGAATCAGGTTTCGTTCAGCGGTGACCATCCGGTCTTCGCCGGTTTAAATCCCACGGCGGAGTTTTATTTTGTCCACGCCTATTATCCGGAAGTCAAACAAGGCCACGAAAAGCTTATCATCGGCACCACTGATTACGGTATTACTTTTACCTCGGCCGTGGCGCTCGACAGCCTGGTGGCCGTGCAGTTTCATCCGGAAAAAAGCGGGGCGGCCGGCCTTGCCATTCTTGAAAATTTTTGTCGTTGGAGGCCGGCATGCTGAGTAAACGGATCATCCCCTGCCTGGACGTTCGCGAAGGCAAGACCACGAAAGGAATCAAGTTTAAAAACAATGTCGATATCGGTGACCCGGTGGAGATGGCCCGTTTTTATTATGAAGAAGGCGCCGACGAGTTGGTGTTTTATGATATCACCGCCTCCAGCGATAAGCGGGATATCATGATAGATGTCGTGCGCCGCACCGCTGAAAATATTTTTATCCCTTTTTCCGTGGGCGGCGGCATCAGAACGGTTGAAGATATGCGGCAGGTTCTGCTGGCGGGTGCGGAAAAAGTAAGCGTTAACAGCGCCGCGGTAAAAAATCCGCAGATAATCACCCAGGGCGCCAGGGCCTTTGGCAACCAGTGCATCGTTTTGGGCATGGACGTGAAAGAGGTCGAAAAATCAGAAAAAATTCCTTCAGGTTATGAAATTGTTATTAACGGCGGCCGGAAATATATGGGGATTGATGCCCTGTGGTGGGCCAGGGAAGGAGAACGGCTCGGGGCCGGTGAAATATGCCTCAATTCTATTGATGCGGACGGCACCCGGGAAGGGTATGAGATGACCCTTACCGCCATGATTGCCAAGGCCGTAAATATTCCGGTCATTGCCTCGGGTGGCGCCGGTACGCCCGAACATATCCGGGCGGTTCTGGCGGAGGCCGGCGCCGATGCCGGGCTCATTGCCTCTATGACGCATTACGGCGCATATACGGTCAGGGAAATAAAAGAATATATTCAGCAGCGCGGTACGAAAATGAGGCTGGTCTGGTAGATTGCGGCGTTGGTTACCCTTGGCATTGAAAATTTAATTGCTTCACCTCCCGAATGGCTGGCCGGCCGCCGGTTGGGCCTGTTGTGCAATCAGGCATCCACGGACCGGCGTTTCCGGCACAGCCGGGATCTGTTGAATCAGGCCTTCCCCGGCCAACTTACCTGCCTTTTTTCCCCCCAACACGGTTTTTTCTCCGAAAAGCAAGACAATATGGTGGAATCCGGGCACGGCCTTGACGATGCCACCGGGCTGCGGCTTTTCAGCCTCTATGGTCGGCAAAGGCAACCGGACGCCGCCATGTTTGATCTCCTGGATGTGCTGGTGGTTGACTTGGTTGATGTGGGAACCAGGGTCTACACCTTTCTCTATACGCTGGCCTATTGTCTGGAGGCGGCGGCCGAATTCGGCAAAAAGGTCGTTATTCTTGACCGGCCCAACCCCATCGGTGGTACGGCGGTTGAAGGCAATCTTCTGCAACCGTCCTGTCGTTCCTTTGTGGGGCTTTACCCTATTCCCATGCGGCATGGTTTGACCCTGGGCGAACTGGCTATGTTGTTGAACAATAAACTTGCGGCGGCCGGCGGCCGGCATATCGGGGCGGATCTGCATGTCGTCCCCATGCGGGGCTGGCGCCGGCATATGTTGTTTGACGATACCGGTCTGCCGTGGTTGTACCCATCGCCGAATATGCCAAGCCCCGCCACCGCCATCGTTTACCCGGGGCAGGTGATCTGGGAGGGCACCAATGTCTCGGAGGGCCGCGGCACAACTTTGCCGTTTGAGCTGTTTGGCGCGCCTTTTTTCCGGCCCGCGGCGATAACGGCTAAAGTGGGCGAACTGCCCGGTTGCCTGCTGCGGCCCCTTGTTTTTGAACCAACCGCCAATAAATGGGCGGACCGGGCATGCCGAGGGTTTCAGATTCATATAACCGACCCGGTGGCCTTTCGCCCTTACCGAACCTCCCTGCTTCTTCTCCAAGCCGTGCGGCAGCTCTATCCGGATGACTTTTGCTACTCAGCCCCACCGTACGAATATGAGTACGATCGATTGCCGCTTGATCTTATCCTGGGTGATCCAGCCGTGCGGCAGGCTGTTGAACAGGACGCCGATATTCTTGAGCTTGAGAAGAAGTGGCAGCCGGGCCTGGACCGTTTCGAGGAATTGCGCCGCGCTGTTTTTCTTTATGATTGAACGGCGGGACCGCGCCGCGGCGGGACTTCAGCCATCTCTTTGCAGCTTGAATTGGCGGGCGGAAACGGTTATCTTGTTTTTTTGCTTTATAAAATTCGCTCATAGAAAATCATGACAGAAAAAAACGTAACACTTGCGCTGCTTGCCGAATTGATCGGCGGAGATCTACAGGGCGATCCGCAGCTTATTATCCGCGGCCTTCAGGATCTTCATGCCGCCGGCGCCGGCGATATAACTTTTATCGCCCGGCTTCGAAATTCCGCTGAAATTACCGACACACAGGCGTCGGCGGTCATTGTGCCGTTGTCGGTCAAGGAGGCGGATAAGCCGGTGATCAGGGTGCGTGATCCTTACCTGGCAGCGGCGATAATTCACAATTATTTTGTCCGGCGGCCTTTTGTTGCCGCCGGTATAGACACCCAGGCTCGGCTTGGCGAAGATTGCCGCATACCGGCGGAGGTCTCCGTCGGTCCCATGGTCGTTTTGGGTGATCGTGTCTCACTGGGCCGGCGGGTCACCATCGGCCCCGGCGTCGTACTCGGCGATGATGTCGAAATAGACGACGACACAACGCTGCATGCCAATGTCACCATTGCCGCTGCCTGCCGAATTGGCAAGCGGGTCATCATCCACAGCGGCACGGTCATCGGCAGTGACGGTTTCGGTTACGCCACGGATGAACATGGCCGGCACATAAAACGCCCGCATGTCGGGATCGTGCAGATTGACGACGAAGTCGAAATAGGCGCCAATGTCTGTATTGACCGGGCCACCTTCGGCCGCACCTGGATTAAGAAGGGGGTTAAAATCGACAATCTTGTGCAGGTGGCCCATAACGTCGTGGTCGGCGAAGATTCGCTACTGGTTGCCCAAGCCGGTATCGCCGGCAGCGCCTCTCTGGGCCGACAGGTGGTTCTGGGCGGCCAGGCCGGCGTTAACGGCCATATAACAATAGATGACGGCGTAATGGCCGCGGCCAAAACCGGTATATTTTCCAATCCCAAAAAAGGCGCGGTTGTCTCGGGTATGCCGGCCATGCCCCATAAACAATGGCTGAAAGCAAGCGCCGTCTTTGCCCGGCTGCCGCAGATGTTTAAGGAATTTCGCGAGTTGCGCCATCAGGTCAAGGAACTGCGCCGGAAACTGGATAACTGATATCTGCGAATAAAAGATGTCTTTTAGCTGATTTTAAAAGTTCTAGTAGCCTGTCGGACTTTGAGAATCGTAGCGAAAATTTGAGAAATTGAGGCCAGATTTTTATGGGTTTGAGGCGAATAGCAGGGCTATTTAACGAAAAACCATGAAAATCTGGCCTCAATTTCTCAAATTTACAGTAGATTTATGTCAAAGCCCGACAGGCTACTAGGGAGACGAATGAAGGTCTGTCTGTTTGTATCGGCAGCATGAGGAGGAAAGAGATGAACGCCAAGGAGGGAGAGGTTCTTACGCCTGACGGAATCAAGATAAAGGAAATTTTGCAGCTGCTGCCGCATCGGTATCCTTTTATTATGGTTGACCGCATTCTCGAGGTCGAAACCGGCGTTAAGATAACAGGGCTTAAAAATGTCACGATCAACGAGCCGTTTTTTCAGGGGCATTTTCCGGCCGAGCCGATTATGCCGGGGGTTTTGATTCTGGAAGGCATGGCCCAGGTCGCGGGGATACTGGCATATCTGGCCGCCCCTGAAACGATCGGCGGCAAGCTCATCTATTTCGCGGGCATGGACGGCGTTAAGTTTCGACAAAAGGTCGTACCCGGCGATCAGCTTATCTTTGAGCTGACATTTGTTAAGCGGAAAATTAATATCTGGATATTGAACGGCAAGGCTTACGTTGACAAGAAATTGGTGGCTGAGGCCCAGCTCAAGGCCGTTTTCTCGTAAGTGGCCACAGCGCACGAATCTGGCCGCGATCAGGGCGCTCGACATACCCAAGTATAGTCGAGCACCCTGCTTGCGGCCATCTCCGCACCCTGTGACCACTTACGGGATTTGAATATGGGACACGGGGGAGCGCCGCTTTGTCGGCTGTGATCAGTTACGTTTTTTTATAGAGGACGGATTATTTATGAAAATACACCCGACCGCCATTATTGACCCGCGGGCCGAGTTGGATGCGACCGTTATTGTCGGCCCCTATGCCATAATAGAGAAAGGGGTCCGGATCGGGGCCGGGACCAGAATCGACGCCCACACGATAGTAACCGGTCCGACCGTTATCGGTTGCAGGAACAGCATCGGCCCTTTTGCCACAATCGGCGCGGCCCCGCAGGACTTAAAATATAAGGGCGAAGATTCCAGACTGATTATCGGCGATGATAACCAGATCCGGGAATATGTCTCCATTCACCGGGGAACGGCGGCCGATCGCAATGAAACCACGGTCGGCAGTCATAACCTGCTGATGGGGTATGTGCATGTGGCGCATGATTGTCGGCTCGACGATTATGTCATTATGGCCAACGCCGCCACCCTGGCCGGCCATGTGTATATTGCCGACCACGCCGTCATCGGTGGGCTGGCGGCGGTGCAGCAGTTTACCAGGATCGGCGCCTATGCCTATATCGGCGGTTTGTCGGGCATCAGCCTTGATGTACCTCCCTATGCCATTGTTTCCGGCACCCGCCGGCAGATGCGGGTGTCCGGCATAAACAAGGTCGGCCTGAAACGGAGCGGCTTTACGACGGAGACCATTAAAAAGCTCGACAAGGCCTATAGAATTATTTTTCGAACGCCGGGCCTGCTATTGCAAGAGGCTCTTGATAAAACATTGAGCGAGATTACCGATTGCGGCGAGGTGAATTTGCTGGTCGATTTTTTCCGGACCAGCAAGCAGGGCGTTATCCGCACGGCCGGTGACGCAGGTCGGGAAACGGCGACCGTTAAGTGATATCTGCAAGAGCGGACAAAATCGGCATAATCGCCGGCGGCGGTCAATTCCCGCTTCTCTTTGCCGAGGCGGTCAGAAAGCAGGGCCGGCAGGTGGTGGCGGTCGCCCACAAAGGGGAAACCGCCCCGGAACTTGCCGAGGCGGTAGATCGCTTATATTGGGACAGGCTTGGCCCACTCGGCAGGCCTCAAAAA
>CAYWUR010000137.1:0-5579 GCA_964460745.1 uncultured Desulfobulbia bacterium
CAAGTGCGTATCTCGAAAAGCCGACAAACTAGTACCATCGATAGAGATTGTCAATGAAAAGTTTGTATTTTGTTGAAAAGAAATCAGAAAACAGCAAACTATCTTAATATATTGAAAAAATAGAACAACTAAGATTATGTTCATGATATCATCGTAAAAAAATCGCTTCAGGACTTTTTACGCCGAAAATGGTAAAATTATTGCCCGCGCCAATTAACGTCTGTCGGCGAGGTCAAAATCTCCGGAATTATAGCGTAAAAGGTCTTTTTGCAGGCGGCGTTGTTGTAGAAGAACGGCTGATCATCTATAGCCAGAAGGTTTTTGGGTATCTATTCTCAATGGGGTCATAAATGGGTGACATTGGCAGGAAAGAGAAGAGCGGCAAGGGAGCAGGCAGGCAGGAATTGTTGCGTGCCATTCCCAAAGTGGATGAATTTATAAGATGGGTTGCCGACCGTACGGATGCTCCGGCTGTTCTGGTAAGGGCAGCGGTACGGGAAGTAATAGCCGAGCAGCGTGCGGCGATATTGGCGGGAAAGCTTTTTGATAAGACCGAGCTTGCTCGTGAGGTCTTGATGCCACGTTTTCAGAGGAACATTGCCCGGAAGCTTGATTTAAACTTCAAAACGGTCATTAACGCCACTGGTGTGGTTATTCATACCAACCTGGGGCGTTCTATCTTGCCGGCCGCGGCTATGGCGGTACTCGGTCGGGCCGGTATCAATTATTCGAACTTGGAATTGGACCTGACAACCGGTAAGCGCGGCAGTCGTTATAGCCTTGTTGAGGGATTGCTTTGCGACCTGACCGGCGCCGAGGCGGCGTTGGTGGTTAACAATAATGCGGCGGCTGTGTTGCTTGTCCTGGAGACCCTTGCCAAGGGACGGGAGGTCATTGTTTCCCGCGGCCAGCTTGTTGAAATCGGCGGTTCTTTCCGTATTCCGGATGTGATGGCAAAAAGCGGCGTCAGGCTGGTCGAAGTCGGCGCCACGAATCGGACGCATCTGCGGGATTATGAGGCGGCTGTCAGCGAAGATACCGCTTTACTTCTGAAAGTGCATACCAGTAATTTTAAGGTGGTCGGCTTCACTGCCACGGTTGAGTTGGAGGAGATGGTTGCCCTGGCGGCCCGGCACGGTCTGTTGGTTATGGAGGATTTGGGCAGCGGCTCCATTATTGATCCGGCCAGATTTGGCCTGAGCCGGGAGCCGACGGTGGGTGAGGTTGTCGCGGCGGGAGTGGATGTCGTTACTTTTAGCGGCGACAAATTGTTAGGTGGGCCGCAGGCCGGCTTAATTCTGGGGAAAAAAGATATTATTGAGCGAATCAAAAAAAATCCGTTAAATCGGGCATTGCGCATTGATAAATTTACATTGGCCGCCCTGGAAACGGTTCTCAGAATTTATTTTGATGAGGAAGCCGCCATCCGTACTATTCCCACGCTGGCTATGCTGAGTATGCCTTTTGCCGTTATTGATCGACGGGCCAAAAGGTTGCGTCGGCGTATCAAAAAGTTGTTGGCCCCGGTATGCCGGATAGATTTAATTCATACGGAATCACGTGTAGGTGGAGGGGCCTTGCCGGAGGAGGACTTGCCCAGTAGGGCCGTGGCGTTGACTCCTTTGGGGCGGACGGTCAATGATCTTGAAAAGGGCTTACGTGCCGTAAACCCTCCGGTTATAGGGCGTATTGAAAATGATCGCTTTCTGCTGGACATGCGGACCGTTGCTGATGATGAAATTCCGGCTTTAGCCGAGTGTTTGCTCAATTTTTTTGCCGGCATGACTCCGGGGACATAAAAAGGTATGAAACATATTCCATACGATTGGCGTGCGGGGGCAGGGCTTGATTCCGCTGATTTTGATCGCTTCAGGGTCGGGTTTGAACGGACGGTGGCGCATTTTTTGCCATTTGCTGTCGGACCTGTTACCTTTCTGGCGGTGTCCGCCGATACCGGCGTTTTTGCCGACAAAAATGATAAATTTGCCAATCCTTGGGCCGATTTTATAAAGCAAGGCGATACAGCGGAACAATGGCGGCGGCCGGTGATTGTCCCTGACAAGAATTTGTTGTTTTTGCCGCTCTGGAGTGGGCGGCGATTGATAGGCGTTGGGGCTATAGAGGGGGTTGATCCACTTGTTGCCCCTAAGTTGGACGAGGATTGGTTGCTTACGCAAAGCCGGATAATTTCCAGAGAGTTTGGTTTAATCAAGCAACTTGCCATTGATCCCGCAACAGGACTTTTGAATGGCCGACATCTATTGTATGAACTGGAAGTATTGCTTGAAGAGAGTAAAATTGCCGTTGCGGGAAAAAATGAGGCGGCCCACGGGAATTTTACCATTTTTCTGCTTGAGCTTTATCCCATGGCCAAGGATGTGGAAAAGGCCTTGCGGTATGTTACCAGGGCCGGTTATTTCCTCCAGTCTTGTCTTGGCCAAACTTTTCCCCTCCATCATCTGGCTGCCGGAGTTTTTGGCCTGATTTGGCGGAGTATTGACAGCCAGGAGGCGGCCAAGGCCGGAGAAGCCTTATTGGCTTGGCTCAAACGGGAAAATTTTACACGCGTCCATGTCGGTTTCACCACATCCTCGTTGCAGCATGTAACAAACAATAATGCCGCCGGCGATGCGCCAAACGCGGAACTTTTACTGGATCAAGCTTGGTATGCCTTGCGGATGGCGGGCAGGCGCGGACCGTACGCGGTATGTTCTTATGCTTCCTTAAACAATTCGAAAACCAACCAACTTGAAAAAGTGCCTGTCTCACTGCTTGCCGGCTTAAGACATCTCTGGCGCGATGAAGAAAATTTTGCGTTGCTGCTGTGCAGGCAGGATCCGGAGCCAACGCCGCAGGCTGCTGCGGACGAATTTTCCGGTCGGCTTTTATCATTGATAGAGGCGGAGGTCCCGGTGTTGCCGGTAAACGACAGGGAGGTTTATGTGTTTCTTGCCGGCGTCGATGAACAGGGGGGCCAGGCCTGGGTGCGGGCCTTTAAAAAGAAGATCCGTGGGCTGGATGGTATCACTCTTTCTGTGGGGATAGCTGTTTTCCCTTGTTATAATTATAAAAAAAACGATATCCCGTTAAACGCCCGTAAGGCCCTTTTGCATACGGAATTTTTTGGTCCTGATACGATAACCGCCTTCGATGGGGTAAGTTTAAATGTCAGCGGTGATATTTATTATAATGAGGGTGATCTGCCGCGCGCAATCAAGGAATACCGGCAAGGCCTAGTGCTTGATCCGGCCAATGTTAACCTGTTGAACAGCCTGGGTGAGGCATATGCCCGGATGAGCCGTCCCAAAACAGCCATCCCTCTTTTTGAGCAAGCTCTTGATATTGATCCGGATAATTATATGGCGCTTTATAACCATGGCCTTGCCTGCCTCCGACAGGGCGCCGATGATTCGGCGGTTGTCGATTTTGAGAAGGCCTTGGCCGCTCTTACTACTGCGGCAAATAAGGAGGCGGCCGGAGATGCTCCTGATAATTTTTCCAGATTGCGCCTGGATTTTATCGTCCAGCTGGGCAGGCTTTATTGTCGGCGGGGCAGATATGAAGAAGCTGTCGGTCTTCTCGCCGAAACTATTGAAGCAGCCGGAAAAACGGTTCGGCCCCAGAATCACGGGTTGATCCTTCGTTGCCTTGGCGAGGCATACAAGGGGGTGGGACGAAATAAGGAGGCTATGGCCGCATTACAGACGGCTGTCAGGTCTAATCCCCATGATGCCGCGGCGTTAAGTCTTTTGGGTGAGATTTATGGTCTGCAGAACCAGGGCGATGATATCGCCCTCTCCTTATGCCGGCAGGCTGTCGACCTGGATGAGACGCAATGGGATTTTTGGTATAGATTGGGCTGGATCCAGTTTCGGCTGAAAAATTTCGAGGCGGCCAAAGAGGCGCTGACGGAAAGTTTGCGACTGTTGCGCAAGAATACGGCGGCCCTCTATCTGTTGGGTGAGATATACGAGAAAGAGGGGCAGACGACCAAGGCACGCAGGAAATATAGAAGAGTGTTACAAATAGAGGCCGGACATAAAGGCGCTGTGGCCGCGCTGGCGCGATTGCAGAAGCAGCCGCGTCGGAAAAGGCGGATTCCCAAGAGGCGCTAATAAAAATAAAGGAGGAATTCCCATGGCGCAAATTGATGCCTTTTTTAAATTGATGAACGGGCAGGGCGCATCCGACCTTCATATGGCGGCGGGGCATCAGCCCCTTCTGAGAATCAGGGGGGATATGGAGCCGATAAGCTACAAGAGCTTGGATAATGAGACACTGAAGGCCTTGTTGTATGAAATCTGCCCCGAGGACAAGCTTAAACTTTTTGAAGAGACCGGGGATGTGGACTTTGGTTACGAGATTCCGGGGCTGGCCAGATACCGCGCCAATTTTTTCATGCAGAAATACGGGGTCGGCGCCGTGTTTCGCGAAATTCCCAGTGAAATTTTATCCTGTGAACAATTGGGGCTGCCTTCGGTTATTCCCAGATTGGCGGGTCTGCCCAAAGGGCTGGTGCTGGTGACGGGTCCTACCGGCAGCGGCAAATCCACCACGCTGGCAGCAATTATTGATGAGGCGAACAGAACGCGGCATGATCATATCCTGACCATTGAAGACCCGATTGAATTTGTTCATAAAAGCCAGAAATGCATTGTTAATCATCGCGAGGTCGGCACCCATACCAGAAGTTTTGCCGCTGCTCTGCGCGGCGCCTTGCGTGAAGATCCGGATATCATCATGGTCGGTGAGTTACGGGACCTGGAAACTATTGCCTTGGCAATGGAGGCTGCCATGACCGGTCATTTGGTGTTCGGGACGTTGCACACCTTGAATGCAGCAAAGACGGTCGATCGAATGATCGAGATTTTTCCGGCTAACCAACAGGCCCAGGTCCGTTCCACGCTGGCGGATGCGTTGCGGGCGGTTGTTTCCCAAACCCTGTTTAAGCGGGTGGATGTCAAGGGCCGCTGCGCCGCCTTGGAGATTTTGATCTGCACAGCGGCGGTTCGTAATCTGGTCAGGGAAGGTAAAACCTTTCAGATTCCATCAGTTATGCAGACCGGCAGGAAATACGGTATGCAGACCCTGGACGACTCTATTGTGGATTTGTTGAAACGGGGTTGGATCACGGCCGAGGCCGCCTATAGCAATTGCGTGGAGAAGAGTAAATTCAAAGAGTTTCTCAAGAATACGCCGACTGATTTTACCGAGGTGTGACCGCGGCTGTTGTAACCTCACTCCCCTGAAACAAACTGCGCAATTCGATATGAAAGGAGGTAAAAATGGCGGCAGATAAGGTGATTGATGTAACCGGCAAGGTATGTCCTTTCCCTTTGATTACCTTGGCCAAAGAGGTTCGTAATATGCGAAGGGGGCAGACGTTGTGCATTATTGGAAATGACCCCATTTTTGAGGAAACAATGATCGATTTTTGTCGTGAAGGATCTCACGAAGTATTGGAAATCAGCCGGGATGGTAAAAAAGTAACTTTTACTGTAACTATTCAGCAAGGCAACAAATCACCCTAAACTCGTAACCGTAACTTTCAGGTAAGCGAGTTCACGAGACTCCGGATG
>CAYWUR010000138.1:0-3090 GCA_964460745.1 uncultured Desulfobulbia bacterium
ATAAGACTTGACATTGCACCATTGTCCAATGTTTATAATAAAAAACAAGGAAACGTCACACAAAAACACCCTGGATAATCACAGGGTAAGCCGCTGATACGTGAGCAGGCCTCTGACACGGTAAATACCGTGTCCGCTGGTCTTACTCTCAAAACAACAACCACATACAGGAGGCTGACTATGAAACGTTTCATGATTCCAACGATTGCACATTGCGACGCAGGGCACTAAGGCCGGTCCCGGACACGACGTTAAACTGTCCATCCTTCCTCTTCTAGATTTGCGCCATGAAACTACGGAAAACAGTAAACATTATCGGCGCCGGCCCCGCGGGGCTGGCCGCGGCTATCGTCCTTCGCAAGCAAGGTTTACCTGTTCGTGTTTTTGAAAAGTCACCGGATGTCGGACACCGGCTGAAAGGCGACTTTCAGGGGCTTGAGAACTGGAGTTCTGAAAAAGATGTTACAGGCCTGCTCAAAGACATTGGTATTGACACAAATTTTCTCTGTGTTCCCTATCATAAATGTACGGTCTACGCTCCCGGTATGGCGCCTGTAAAAGTCGATTCAACGCGGCCCATATTTTACCTTGTAAAAAGAGGAGCAGCGCCCGGAACACTTGACACCGGCCTGAAAGAACAGGCGTTATCGCTGGGCGTCGAGATATTGTTTAACCGGCGCGGCGACACTTCCGCCGGGACGGCCATAGTAGGAACAGGCCCTGAAAGAGCGGTCGGCATTACATCGGGTATCACGTTTAACACATCGCAAAGGGATATGGTTGCCACCATTTTCGATGACGATATTGCGCCGAAGGGGTATGCGTATATCATGGTCAATCAGGGAAAGGGCACAATGGTGACCGTTCTTTACCGCGAGTTCAAAAAAATTAATAAATGTTTTGAGAAGATGCTGCGTTTTTTTAAGCAAAACATTGATATAGACATGAAAAACGCAAAAAGATTCGGCGGTTACGGAGATTTTCTTATCCCTGACACCCAGGTACGGGAGGGAAAGTTGTATGTCGGTGAATCCGGCGGTTTCCAAGACTATCTCTGGGGCTTTGGGATGCGGTATGCGATCTTGTCGGGATGCCTGGCGGCAAAAAGCCTTGTGAACGGTTCAGATTATGATGACCTCTGGAAGAGAGAATTAAAGCCGATGATGGAAACATCCCTTGTCAACAGATATCTGTTTGAGAAATTCGGTCACGCCGGATACCGATATATTGCCTGGCGGGTGGCAGGCAATAATCCTTGCGGATTTCTCAGGAAACACTATAATTCATCACTGCTGAAGCAACTATTGCTGCCTTTTGCAAAAAAGAGCATGAAAGCAACCTGCCGTAACTCGGCGCCTGTCCACAAATAATTCTTCATCTTCTCCATGTAATTTCTTCTTTACCCTGCAACCATTGGCCTGAGGAGGTTCAAGCCAATGCAAAAACTATTTGACTTGCATCCCGGTAAGGTGACTTGAACAGTCAACGAATTGCGTTTTTACTTCTCATTATAGTCGGCGGCTTTTTCCTGTGGACTCAGCACAAAGCTCACCTTATGGGCGCCCTTCCCTGGCTGATCCTGCTGCTCTGTCCTCTTATGCACTTCTTCATGCACAGAGATCATGGCGGACATGACGGCGGGCAGGGAAACCATGACCATGAAGACAAAGGAGGCGCGTCATGACGGATTCGGTTCCCGCTTATGGACTGTGGTCCCTGGTTATCATAAATTCGGCTATTTTTATCTTCTTCGCGTTCAGTTTTATCAGGCCGAAAACCAAATTGGACTGGCGAAGCTTAAGCGCTTTTTCCGCCTTTATCGTGGCCCTGTTCGTCGAGATGTACGGCTTTCCCTTGACTATATATTTTTTGTCCGGCTGGCTGCAGAGCAAGTATCCCGGCACCGATATTTTCGGACACGGCAGCGGACATCTCTGGTATGTCCTGTTTGGATTAAAGGGAGACCCGCACACAAATCCCATTCATATAATTTCAAACCTGCTCGTATTTGCCGGTTTCTATATAACCTACAAGGCCTGGCAGGTGCTGCACACCGCGCAGAAAGAAGGAAAGCTGGCCGCGACCGGACCATATGCGCTGGTCCGCCATCCTCAGTATGATGGTTTTATACTGGTTATGTTTGGTTTTCTGTTGATGTGGCCGACCATCCTTACTCTTATCATGTTTCCGATACTGGTCTTCGTCTATATACGGCTGGCGAAACAAGAGGAAAAACTTGTGCGGCGGGAGTTCGGTGATACTTATGATCAATACATGAAAAAAGTCCCGGCTTTTCTGCCAAACTGGAAAAAGGACAAACACGCTCAACAAGGAGGCACGATATGAACGGAAAATTGAATGCTCTTGCTTTTGGTTTTGCCGGGGCAATAGTTGCAGCCCTGAGCATGCTGATTCTTGGTATCTTCGGCAACATGGGGATATACACCGGTGCTGTCGAAATGATGCGCCAGTGGCATATGTTTTTTTCCTTAACACCCGTGGGAATAATTGCCGGAATGGCTGAAGCGGCTGTTATCAGTTTTGTACTCCTCTATGGTTTCGGCTGGGTTTACAACAAGTTTACATAACATTTGACAGGGAGGGCATTGATGATGCATATGTTCGGTGATCAAGGCATGGGCCTAGGGTATTTCGGGATGATTTTCATGGTGTTGTTCTTGATTCTCGCGGTTCTGGGCTTCGTTTATCTTGTCAAGTTAATGGCCGGCAGGGATAAAAAAAACGAACAGGAAGAAACGGCTGAAGATATCCTGAAAAAACGGTATGCCCGTGGAGAAATCAGCAAAGAAGAGTTTGATGGAATGAAAAAGGAGCTGTAATCGCGTGAGCCGCCGCCGCAGGGCGGCGAGGTGAATAAAACCGTCACGGATTCTGGTCAAAAATTACCAAAAGGAGAACGTCATGAAAAAAATTATCGTAACAATGGCATTGGCAATGGTTATGGCGATAGGCATCGACGTCGGCAACGCCGGGATGATGAACGGGCAACACATGATGGCCAACGGTCAACAGGGAACTATCAACCAGCAGCCTTGTATGATGATGGGCAACGGTATGGGCATGATGGGC
>CAYWUR010000138.1:3190-5559 GCA_964460745.1 uncultured Desulfobulbia bacterium
ATGATGGGCCCCGGCATGATGAACAACATGATGATGGGCCGGGGCATGGGTATGATGAACGGCGGCATGATGGGCGGTATGGGCATGATGGGTTCCGGCATGGATATGCGGCAATACCGGAAGACCATGGATGACACCCGGGAAATACGCCGCCGGCTGCACGACATGAAGTTTGAGTACGGCGAGGCCATGCGGAATCCGAAGACCACGATAGGGGATCTACAGCGGATGCGAGAAAAAATGAACTCACTGCAGCAGAAAATCATGCAGAAAATGCAGCCGCAGAATAACTGATGCCACGCTTTTTCGGACAAGAGGCCGAGGAAAAATATCCACGGGCAGGGTGTTCAGGCCCTGCCCGTGGGAGCGGGGTCTGAATGACGTCAGGTCTGGACGAGTTCTTTCAGGTAAAGAGGCGGCTCCCCCGGATACGCACACGGCAAAATTAAGAGGTATCGATTCATGGTCATTGACCCTGTTTGTAAAATGAGTATCAATGAAGAAGCGGCGGAGCAGGTTGCATACGACAGAACAATCTATCGATTTTGCAGTAAAAATTGCAGAAACAGCTTTGAAAAAGATCCTGAAAGATACATTGACACAATTAAAACGCTGCCCAAGGAACAAATCAGAATAGCCTATTTTTCCATGGAGATAGGCCTGGAGGCGGCCATGCCCACTTACAGCGGCGGGCTGGGCGTTCTGGCCGGCGATACGATCAGGGCGGCCGCCGACCTCATGGTTCCCATGGTTGCCGTTTCGCTCCTCTACCGGAAGGGATACTTCTACCAGAGGCTGAATTCGGAAGGCCGACAGACGGAGGAGCCTGTTGTCTGGGTGGTTGAAGATTTTCTAAAAGAGATGCCGGAGCGAACTTCGATAAACATTGAAGGGAGAACCATTCAAATACGGGCATGGAAATATGAGGTAACAGGAGCAGGGGGATGCCGGACTCCCGTTTATTTTCTCGACGCGGACCTCGATGAAAACAGCGACGCGGACAGGCGGCTGACGGACGCCCTTTATGGCGGTGATAATTATTACCGGCTTTGCCAGGAAGCGCTGCTCGGCATCGGCGGGGTCAGGATGCTGCGAGCTCTCGGATATAATGCGGTAGAAAAATTCCATATGAACGAGGGGCATGCGGCGCTACTCACCATGGAGTTGCTGAGAGAAGAGGCTGTAAAACAAAAAAGAGAGAATGTAACCATT
This sequence comes from uncultured Desulfobulbia bacterium, assembly GCA_964460745.1. Lineage (GTDB taxonomy): Bacteria > Desulfobacterota > Desulfobulbia > Desulfobulbales > BM004 > CAYWUR01. Next base: position 4,403 of record CAYWUR010000138.1, read on the forward strand.
GCGGATGTTGATGCGGTGCGGAATAAATGCATATTTACAACTCACACACCGGTTCCCGCCGGCCATGATCAATTCCCCCTCGATCTGGCTGACAAGGTGCTTGGCGACACCAGTCATCTCCATGACCTGCCCGATCTTTTCTTCTACAACAACCTTTTAAATATGACACATCTGGCCCTTAACCTCAGCCGCCATATAAACGGAGTAGCCAAGCGACACGGCGAAATTTCAAGAATGATGTACGCGGGATATTCCATCGATGCCATTACCAACGGCATACATGCCGCGACCTGGACCGCCGGGCCTTTAGCTGCTCTTTATGATCGTTATATGCCGGGCTGGCGAAAGGACAACTTCAATATCCGCTATGCCCTGAATATCCCAAAGGATGAAATCTGGGCCGCCCATATGGCGGCAAAAAAAGAACTTATACAATATGTAAATCACGAGAACAACACCGGCATGGATGAGGATATATTTACCATTGTTTTCGCCAGGCGCGCCGCGACCTATAAACGGGGCGATCTCCTCCTCCAGGATGTCAAGCGGCTGGCAAAAATCTCCAATGAGGTCGGCGGGATTCAGATCATATTCGCGGGGAAAGCCCACCCCGGGGATCAAGAAGGCAAAGAGATGATCAAAAAAATTTTCCAGGCCGGGGAATCTCTTAAAGAAAGCATTCGTATCGTCTATCTCAGGGAGTATGATCTCGGACTCGGCAAGAAGCTGGTATCAGGGGCGGATCTATGGCTCAATACGCCGCAGCCGCCGCTTGAGGCGTCGGGCACCAGCGGCATGAAGGCGGCCCTGAACGGCGTGCCGAGTCTGAGTATTCTCGACGGCTGGTGGATAGAAGGACATATCGAGGGAGTCACCGGCTGGGCCATTGGCGAGGACGGCAGGATGGACGCGGCGCGGGGAGACCGCTTTATGGATGCCGATTCACTTTACAATAAGCTGGAAAAAAAGATTGTTCCCGTCTTTTATCACGACCGCGATCGATTTATCGAGATCATGCTGCACACCATCGCCTTAAATGGATCATTTTTCAATACACAACGAATGATACAGCAATATGTATTAAACGCATATTTCCGATAAACGTAAGCGCTCCATGAACACCCTGCTGCACGCGCTCAAGTCCCCCAATATACAGG
>CAYWUR010000139.1:0-5549 GCA_964460745.1 uncultured Desulfobulbia bacterium
TCAAGAGTGATTTGTCTATTTATATTAATATGATACTTCAAGTCAGAAAGTTGAGGTTAATTGTTTTCACGAGAAAGGAGATCAGGGAGCGCGTGTCAGAAAAAAAAGCCGATTTCCATCTCCCCGCCGAAATATTTTTGCAGGCCCTGGATTATCAGTGTTCGCTCGGTGTCGCTTATCGGTTTTTTGAGGACATAGACCTCGTCCACCAGGGTCTGGTTGCTCAAGGTTACTTCTTTGTTCTTGCCGCTGTCTGCCAGTTTTTTACGGATTGTAGAGGCGGTCCAGGGGACGATTTTTTCGAGGATGCCGCCCCGGATGGTGGGTTGCGGGCCGCAGCCGCAGCTATGGGTCTGGGTGACTAACCGTTGGCCGCCGTTTTTAACCAGTTCGGTTGTGATGATAATGAGGCCCTGATAGTTGAAGTTCAGGGGCAGTATCTCAACGCCGCCATGTTTTTTGGTCAGATCAAACTGGGTCAGATAGAGTTTGTTCTGGATATAAGCTTGTAACATGGTAATGTTTCGTCTTTTCTAGCGAAATCATACGGTTATGCAACCGCATGATTTCGGCCGTCCCTCCCTGGACGGCTATTGATGGACTTTTTACGACGCCATCAATTTTTACCTGTTATGAGATAGGGGCGCAAGTCATAAATAATCCGTGAATCAGTGACGGCTTCTTGCTGTCCATGTAGGATTTTACTTGAACAGATATGAAAAATCGCCGTATCCTTCCTTTACCAGATTTTTAACCGGGATAAAACGCAGGGCGGCCGAATTTATACAGTAGCGTCGGCCGGTCGGCGGCGGCCCGTCGTTAAAGACATGGCCGAGATGGGAATCGGCGTGTTTGCTGCGTACCTCCGTTCTTACCGAGAACAGTTGCCGATCCTTCTTTTTTACTATATTCTCCGGCCTCAGCGGCTTGGTGAAACTCGGCCAGCCGGTTCCCGACTTGAATTTGTCCAACGAGCTGAAGAGCGGTTCGCCGGAGACAATGTCGACATAAATGCCGGCTTTTTTGTTGTCCCAGTAGGCGTTATCAAAAGGCGGCTCCGTGGCATTCCGCCGGGTTACCTTGTATTGGAGAGGGGACAGCCTTTTTTGCAGTTCACCGGTACTCCATTTTCGGTGTTTGTTATCCTTGCCCCATACTTTGTCCAGATATTCATCGCGCCCCGACCTGTTGCGATAGTATTTATAGCGGAGCGGGTTTTTCTTATAGTAATCCTGGTGATAGTCCTCGGCCTTATAAAAGGTGACGGCGGGAATGACGGGGGTGACGATCGGTTTGTCATACACCCCGCGCACGTTCAACGCCGCCTTTGATTTTTGGGCTGCTTGTCTCTGCGCCGCATTGGTATAGAAAATGGCCGTGCCATAGGCATGACCCCGATCCACGAATTGACCGCCGGCATCGGTCGGATTGATCTGCCGCCAATATACGTCCAGCAGTTCCTGATAGGAGATGGCTTGCGGATCATAAACGATTTCTACCGCCTCGATATAGCCGCCCCGGGCATAATTTTCATAGTTGGGATTCGGGGAGGCGCCGCCTGTATAACCGGATGTGACTGAAACAACGCCGTGTAATTCCTCAAATGGTTTTTCCATGCACCAGAAACAACCGCCCGCGAAAACAGCGCGTTCAAGCGCCTTGTCGTTTTCATTACGGGCCGGCGCGGCGTTTATCTGGGTCAAGACGAAAAATAGGGCCAGAAGAGGGGCTAGGCCGTTAAAATACATGCTGATATTTTTCATGGTTATCTCCTCTCTGTTGTTTGGCATTTGTCGGCTGCGGATGAGCCGGGTTTATTTGTTTTATCGACTGCTGAAAATAATATAATCACTTTTGTTATATCACCCAACCGAATCAACCCCGCCCCCAAACAAAAAAGGGTAACCGTGAACAATCACGATTACCCTTTTTTCGGTGAATAATTGCGCCGCAGGGGAAAATCCGCGGCGTAAGTGTGTCAGTTTATTTTTGTTGTGGTTTATCTGTCTGTTGCGGTTTTTTCATACGGCCTTGGACATTATGCGCTATGCCGTGACAGGCGCCGCATGAGCCGAACTTATTAATAATGGCGTCACCGTGCGGTTTACCGTGACATCTCTGGCATTTTGGAATCTCGCCGTGATGAGGATGACATTTGGCACATGTCTGCTTGGTGTGCCTGGTGTTGCTTTTCTGCAATGTTTCATAAACGTCGCCGTGACATGGTGCGCATGACTCCTGCGGCTCGTTTTCGGTATATGTAATGGTCAACGGCCGATGCGGGTTGCTGTGGCAGGTCAGGCAATCAGAGGCCTTCTGTCCGTCCCGGTGCGGCTCATGGCACTTGAAACATACAGGGATCTTGCCGTGTTCATCATGGCAGGTGGCGCAGGTGACCTCGGTATTATGCTTGGAGTCCGCCTCTTGCAGCACCTTCAATACTCGTTCGTGTGACGGGTTTTTATGACAGGGCGCACAGTATTTCTGCGGCACATCCGATTCATAGTTAATTTGCAGCGGACTATGCACCGGGTGGCAGCTCAGGCACACGGAATCCTTAACTCCGACCAGATGATACGGCTTGCCGCCTTTCTCACTGTGGCAGTCGGCGCATTTGGGAATAAAACCATGCTTTGTATGGCAGTAGGTGCATTCCAGTTTGCTATGTTTGCTCGGATACTGTTGCAGTGCCTGCGGTGGCCCGCTGTGGCAGCGAAAACATTGATCAGCGGTAATATTGGGGATATTAAGAGGGCTGTGGGCGTTCGAATGACAGTTGCCGCAAGTTCCGACTTCTGGATCATCCCCGTGCGGTAGACCATGACAGTTTTTGCATTTGGGGATCGCGTCTTTATATTCGACCTTGCCGGGTGCGTATGTGTGGTAGACCTTGTGACAAAAGGTGCAGACCAGTTGATGTCTGCCGCCCTGGCTTTGCAGACGGCTGAAGACGGCGGTGTGACACTGGGCGCACTGCTCCATGGCCAGCGGTTGTACTTTCTTGTCATAGAGAGCCGGCCGCGTCGGTATCGGTCCTACGTCCGGCAGGAGATCAACTTTGTAGGTTCTGGCATCGGCGCCGGGGATATTGCTCCACAAACAACCAAATAACAATATTAAAAAAATGATGCCCCATTTATGCCGTATGGTTTTTTTGTTTTTTCTGCTATCCATTTTTCTTTCTTCTCCCTCCGGTAATGATAATCTATTGCAAAAAAATTATGCTTTCAGCAAGGTAGTCTGGCAGCCATTCGGTGATTGGTTGCCGGCACGCTACCTGTCGTTTGCCTCTTGATCATATCAATAAGTTATGCGGATTGTTGTGGCATTTCAGACAATCCGGAAAGCTGTTCAGTAGATTCGGCGAATGCGGCGCTTCATGGCAATCTTTACAGACCGGTACGGTCGGATGTCTGTTTTTATGGCAGTAAGCGCAGGTCAAGTCGTGGTGTTTACTTGAATTTTTTGTCAGCATATCGAAAATATCCGTGTGACAGGCACCGCAGAGTTTTGATGGTGTATCTTCAGCATAGGTTATTTCCAGCGGGCTATGCGGCCTGTGGCAGCGCAGACAGTCTTCAAAGACCATGGAATCGATGTGGGGCTCATGGCAACTGAGGCATTTTTTTATAACTTTATGCTGCCGCGGGTGACAGAAGGTGCAGTTTTTTTCGGCATGCTTGCTGGGATATTTGGCGAACTCTTCGCCTTTGTCGCTGTGGCAGGTCAGGCAGCCTTTCATGACTTCGGGGGTGTCGTCAACCGTTACGCGTAGCGGAGTGTGGGGATTTCTGTGGCAGCCCAGACAGTTATTCAGTTGAAAATGCCCTTCTCCTTCATGGCACATGCTGCACTGGGGGATAGTTTGTTGACCGAGCGGCAGGTGCTCGATGTGGCAGTCCATACAGGTTACGGCCGTTTTATGCTTGCCGCCGTCCGCATTTATTTCAGCGGGCTGCGCATCATGACATTTCTGGCAATCGGAGTTTTGTAACTCGTCCGTAGCCGCGGGATTCGCAGCCGTTGCTGCCGTAGTCGCGGCTTCTGCCTGAGTGGCAGCGGGTTGCTCCATAGCCCCGGGCGTCATGCCGCCGGTTTCGGCAGGTCCGGTTTCGGCGCAGCCGACGAAAGTCAGTGTCGCCGCAAGAAGAGAGGCTCCCAGTATTACTCTCAAATAACCTGTACTCTTTCTCATTACTACTCCCCCACTGAAATTTATTTGTCTGATTATTGAAAAGTTGAGAACAACATTAGAAAATTGCCCTGGTCTTTATTTGTTTAAAAGGCCGTTTTCTGATAACACAATTGAAATGTGAAGGCAAGAGAAAAGAAGAGGAGGAAGGGCTTGCGCCGGATGGTTGCAGGGTGACAAGCTGGCGGGATTATCCCGCCGGCTTGTCCTGATTTACATTTTTATCTGAGTCCCATAATTCTTTCCAGTATATAAACGACCTCCTGCATACCGATTTTGCCGTCATTGTTTACATCGGTCGCCGTGGAAATCGTCTCGGCCGGCGTTATGCTGGTTGTTACCTGCAAGGCCAGAATAGCGTCGCGCAGATCGACATTGCCGTCCCCATTTAAATCGCCGGCGTCGTCATCAACTATCGTGACTGTATGAATGTTCGTGGTGCCGACTGTGGCGTTGGTCGGCAGGCCGATGGTAACAATCACCGTTTCGGATGGTTCCACGACAAGATCGTCGGTGACGTTAAAGGTTTTATCGGCGGAGGCTTGCCCGGCCGGAATAGTAATTGAGTCGGCGGCCAGATCGTGGTCCGTGCCGTTGTCGGTGGCGGTGCCGCTTACCGTGTATGGTACGGTTACATCCTTGGAGATGGTCACGGATTGGCCGGCGCTGTTCGTCAGCTGTGCCGTAATGGTCGCCTGGCCGACATCTTCGGCTACCGTTTGTGCGGCGCTGTTCCAACCGACCAGGGGAGTTATTTCGTTAAATGTCGCGGTGACGGTCGTGGCACCGGCCAGAGTCACCTCACAGGCGCCGGTCCCTGCACAGCCGCCGCCGGACCAGCCGGCAAAGCTGGAATTGGCCGCCGCTTCCGCGGTAAGGGTTACCGTACCGGTGAAAGTGGCCGTGCAGGTGGTTCCGCAGTCAATGCCCGCAGGTACGCTGGTTACCGTGCCGCTGCCGTCGCCGTTTTTTGTTATGGTAAGATCGCGTGGCACAGGCGTTTCATTCCGGTAATATTTAATCGTGCCGTTCGCAGCGCCGATGAAGAGATCAACAAGACCGTCGCCGTCAATATCCGCCAGGGCCGGCATACTGTTGCCGCCCACAGTCACCCCGTCGAGGGGATTGCCTGTGCCGCTGCGTTCGAAGAAATTAGGCGATGAGTCATGGGTGATATCGATATTGGTATAGAATTTGACGGCGCCGCCCCCCTCCCCGACAAAGGCGTCAAAATCACCATCGTTGTCGACATCCCCCAGAGCAGGAGCGCTGCGGGATGTCGGTAGCGTACCGATAGATGGATTGTCAAGATTCCCCGTGTAAACGCCGGTGGCGTCGTCAAAAGCGGCACCGACAT
>CAYWUR010000140.1:0-5534 GCA_964460745.1 uncultured Desulfobulbia bacterium
CCATGCCGATTAGGGCTTCGATGGATTCCGCCTCGTTATTTGCAAGGCAGATGACAGGAGCGCCGATAATGAATATAAGGCTGACTTGGAATAACAGTAAAAATTTTTTCATAGTTTGTATCCCGGCATTATGCCGCAAACAGGGCGCCTTTACAACGCGTATCTATTATATCGTCCGTATAGTCGGCTGTGCGTCGATAAAGATATTGCATAATCCGTTGTTTTTTCTAAATTGTTATCAACGTTTTGATAATTTGTGTTCTGCCTGCGAAAATCTCCGGCACCCTGTGAACAGTTACAGATATGGTGGTTATCGCTGACAAGGCGTTACCCCCGTAAGTAGTTACCATCATTATATGATTGATCTTCATTTGCACTCTATTTATTCCGACGGTATGCTGTCACCGGTTGCGCTGGTCGAGCTTGCCAAGAGCCGCGGGTTACAGGCTATATCCATTACCGACCACGATACGGTCGCCGGCACGGCCGAGGCTTTGGAACGGGCGGACTGCCTTGATGTGGAAGTAATCCCCGGAGTTGAAGTCAGCGCCGCATTCGATAACTTATCCCTTCACATTCTTGGTTACCGGTTTCGCCATGAGGACCCCCTGCTGCGCGAGAGGCTTCGGAAATTGCAGAAGGGCAGGCAGGCCAGGAATATCCATATAATTGAAAAATTCAATAATTTGGGTATCATGGTATCTCGCGATGAGTTGAAAGTTTATTCCGACAAGGGCCAGACCGGCCGCCCCCACTTTGCCAGACTCCTGATGGATAAGGGCGTTGTCAAAACAGTTGAGCAAGCCTTTGCCCGTTATCTTAAGAAAGGCGCCGCGGCCTATGTTGAAAGGTTCCAATATCCAGCCAAGGAGGCCGTGGCCATGATCAGGGATGCGGGTGGATTCGCGGTGTTGGCGCATCCGGCCAAGATAGATCTCCCCCTGCATCGTCTTCCGGGCTTGCTTGTTGAATTAAAAAAAATTGGGCTGGTCGGCCTGGAGGTTTATCATCCCGGCCATTCCGCCAAGTCTGTGAAGGTCCTACGAAGACTCGCCGGCGAATTCGGTCTGCTAATTACGGGAGGCAGCGATTTTCACGGCGATAATCGATACGGTTTTTATCATATTCCCGAGCATCTCCTTGAGGATATGAAAAAAAATAGTCCGGATTTTTTTAATAAGGTGTTGGCATGAATACCATTTTGATTGTAGACGACGAGCCCAATTATTTGATAGTCCTTTCCGAGCTTCTGCGGGAAGAAGGCTTCGATGTCTTTACGGCCCAAAGCGGTGAAGATGCGCTGAAGATATTCAGGCAGTCGGACATTGATCTCGTCATTACCGACATGCAGATGCCGCGGATGGATGGTTTTGAACTGTTAAGCGCCTTAAAATCCTCCAACAAGGACTTACCGGTTATTATGATTACCGCTTTCGGCGAAGTTGAAAAGGCGGTGGCCGCCATGCAGGCCGGGGCCTTCAATTATGTGACTAAGCCGTTTAACAATGACGAACTGGTGGTTAATATAAAAAAGGCGGTGGAATATTATTCTCTGCTCCGGGAAAATCGTCGCCTGCGGGATGAGGTTCGCGATAGATATAGCTTTGCCAATATTATTGGTAAGAATGAAAGAATGCAGCAAATATATCATATTATTGAAAAGGTCGCCCCCACGTCGGCCTCGGTTTTGATAACGGGTGAAAGCGGTACCGGCAAGGAGTTGGTGGCCAGGGCGATTCATGTGTACAGTGATAGAGAGAAGGCGCCTTTTATTTCGGTTAACTGCGCGGCCCTGCCCGAGAACCTGTTGGAAAGCGAGTTGTTCGGGCATGAAAAGGGAGCTTTTACAGGAGCGGCCTCCTTAAGAAAAGGAAGGTTTGAATTGGCCGACACGGGAACGCTGTTTCTTGACGAGATAGGAGAGATGTCTTTACCATTACAGACCAAGCTGCTGCGTATTTTACAGGAACGCAGCTTTGAGAGGGTCGGCGGCACTAAGACTCTGACGATTGATGTTAGAATTGTAACGGCCACCAACAAGGACCTTAAGGATGAAGTCGATAAGGGGCGTTTCCGTGAAGATTTGTATTATCGTCTGAATGTGCTTCATATTCATCTGCCGCCTCTGCGGGAAAGACTTGACGACATTCCATTGCTTGCTGCTCATTTTATCGCCAAGTTTGCTAAATCATTAAATCGACCCGGACTTGAGATAGCGACGGGTGCTCTGCGTTTTCTTATGACCTTGCCGTGGGACGGCAATGTCCGGGAACTTGAGAACAGCATCGAAAGGGCGGCGATTCTTGGCAGTGGTGAGCGTATAGAGATCGAAGATTTACAGCCGGAGGCAACCGGTAATTTTAAAAAAATGCAATGGGAAGGGCTGGATATCGATTTTGACCGATTAATTGCCGCCGGTGTTACCCTCCCGGAGGTCTTGAATGACATTGAAGAAAAAATGGTGCGACATGCCCTTGGCAGGGTTAATTCCGTTCAAGCCCGGGCGGCCGAGAACCTCGGCATCACCAAGAGTCTCTTGCAGTACAAGATGAAAAAGTATGGTTTGCAAAAAAAGTGTGGGTAAAAGTTGATGGCGTCGTAAGAATTTAGATCTACTGCGTCGTGGAGCATTTTTGTTCGCTTGGCATACCATATGTATGGCCTCGCTCGCAAAAACACCCCACTCCTGGTATATCTAAATTCTTACTTAGCCATCGGCATATTTGTTACTAGTCCATCAATAGCCGTACGGCAGATGGTAATAAATATAATTAAAAAAGGAGAATAGGCCGTGACTTTAACTCTTGAGGACTTTTTTCTTGCTATCGGCTTGATCAGTCTTATAGTTTTAACAGTTTCGCTGGTAGCCGCTATTTTTCAGTTCAGACGGACCAGCCGTAAGGCCGAAGTCTTTATTGAAGATTTCAATAAAGGAGTCAGTCCCCTTTTACGGTCTTTTGTCGAGACCTCGACCGAATTGCAAAAATTATCTTATAATCTCAATAAACGAATGGAAAAAACCGATGAGATTGTCACCATGCTTCATCAGGCTACCGAAACGTTGGTGGACCTAAGCAAGATGACAAAAAAAACGGTGATGCCTGTTATAGCACAAGTCAGTGTAATAGAGGCCGGTGTCAAGGCTTTTACCCATTTTTTTTCCAAAAAAAGGAGGTAAAATACTATGGATAGGGATAATTGTTGCAGCCCCGGGGTTGCGGTGTTGTCTTTTTTAACCGGGGCCGTACTCGGAGCAGGGCTTGCTTTGCTTTATGCCCCTAAAACCGGGCGGGAGACCAGGGAGATGCTCGGCGAATACGGCACCGATATTAAGGGGAAGGCGTCCGGCCTTCGCACGGATGTGAAAGGCAAGGCGGAGACCCTTATTGAACGGGGCAGTGAGATGATTAACCGTGGTAAGAATATGGTTGGCCGGGGAAGCGATATGCTCAGCCACGGCAAGGAATATATTGATGAAAAACGGCAGACCTTGGCCTCGGCTATCGAGGCCGGCAAAGAGGCGATGAAGCAGGAAAAAGAAAATTTGTCATCGTCATTGTCCGGTGAGGATGAGTAACAAGAGGTTTTGCGGATATATATGTCTCCCCTGCTGAACTGTTACAGCAAGTGATCACCTACATCATTTGTAACTATTCAGTAGGGGCAATAAATTCCTATAAACTCGTAACCGTAACTGTTCAGGTAAGCGAGTTCACGAGACTCCGAGATGGGGTGCAGCTGAATAGTTACCATCATTGCTGATTATCTTGGACATGGAAGAGGGGCTGATCTCCCTCTTCCTCCCCAATTCAATTTGTTCCTCAGGATTTCGAAATAACCTTTCTTGGGCGAGTTAATCAATCGTAAGGGTTTTGGCGCAGCTTCCACTTCCAGTAGATCATTTTCTTTCATGTCCCAGGCAAAACGGCCATCCAATATTATTTTAACGTCCGTGGCCGGGCCGGCTAATTTGGTAACCAGTTTGACTTTGGAAGGCAGCAATATCGGTCGGCTTTCCAGCATGAAAGGGCAGATAGGCGTGACCAGGATGCTTGACAGGGTTGGTTGGACAATTGGGCCGCCGGCCGACAGATTGTATGCCGTGGAGCCTGTCGGCGTCGAGAAAATGATGCCGTCGGCTTTATAGGCGGTAATATATTCCTGGTCCGCCCACGTGCTGAGTTGGACGATTTGGTCGATAGTACCCTTGCTGATCACCACTTCATTAAGGGCGTATTGGTGGCAGTCATTTTTTGAGTCGGCGGGGTATGGCCAGGTGCTGAGAGACGCTTTTAGCATCATCCGTTCCTCAAGCTGGATTTCGTTGGCCAGGATAGCTTCCAGGGCGTCATACATTTCCTCAAATGCAACTTCAGTAAGAAAACCCAGGCCCCCGAGATTGACGCCGACAACGGGAATGTTAAGTTGGCTGGCTCGATCGGCAACATGGAGCAGCGTCCCATCCCCGCCTAAAATTATCAGGATATCAAGATCAGCGGTTACCTGATCAAAGGACGAGGTAATAGATTTTTTTGCAAGCCAAGTTGACAATTCTTCGCCGATTCGAGAGGTTTTGGGCGAGTCCTTTTTCAGAATGATGCCGGCCTTATTGATATTCATTTCCCCAGTTCGATGGACCGTTGCGTGGCGGCCTCCACGGCATCCATGATGATACCCTCAAAGCCCGCTGCCTCCAGTTCATGCAGGCCGGCAATCGTCGTGCCGCCGGGCGAGGTCACCATGGCCCGCAGTTGAGCGGGGTGGTCTTTGGTGTGCATTGCCAGTTTTACTGAACCAAGTATGGTCTGTAGAGCCAATGTCTCCGCCACGCTACGATCGAGGCCGACTTTAAGACCGGCATCGATCAGGGCTTCTATAAAGGAAAAGACATAGGCCGGCCCGCTGCCGCTGAGCCCGGTAACTGCATCAAGGTAGCATTCGTCGAGTACCACGGTTTTGCCGATGGCGTCAAAGATGGCCGCGGCGGTTGCCATATCATCGGCGGTGGCCAGCGTGCCACGGCTTAAGGCTGAGGCAGCTTCAAGGACAAGGGCGGGGGTGTTGGGCATTACCCTGATAATCCGGCATTGTTGATCTGTCAGTATTTTTTCCAGGGTGGCGAGTTTAACGCCGGCGGCTATCGATATAAGCAGGTGGCCGGCGGTTGCCGTTTTTTTTGAGGCCGTCAAGACCTTGTCCACAACCTGAGGCTTGACGGCAAGGATTATGACGTTGCATTCCGACCATATCGGGCCGATCGCCGAGTAGCAGGAGATCCTGTAGGTCTCTGCCAGGTAATCACGTCGGTCGGTATCCGTATCCATCACCGCTATCTGGTCAGCCTTTATAATATTTGCCATGATGGCGCCTTTTATTAAGGCCTCTCCCATCTTGCCGCCGCCGATAAATCCAAGTTTTCCCGGTAGGTTCATTTTGTAAATCTATTCCTTAATATGGTAGATCGATTGACATTTATTTTAGTAACTATTCAGCTGCACCCCATCTTCGTCCGTTTTGCCCTCCTCACGTACAGG
>CAYWUR010000141.1:0-5497 GCA_964460745.1 uncultured Desulfobulbia bacterium
CGGTCAAATACAGAAAAGCCCCTGTCTCCTTCGAAACAGGGGCTTTTCTTATTAAGACTTTAATGCCTTTGTTGGCGAAAATAGATTTTACGAATTCAGGTAACTATTAAGCAAAGGCAACAAATTACCCTAAACTCGTAACCGTAACTATTCAGATGTGCCCCAGGTTCGTTCGTTTTGACCTCCGATGCGTACTCCCTGTACGTGAGGAGGGCAAAACGGACGAAGATGGGGTGCAGCTGAATAGTTACTTTATTTTAACCAGTGTTCAATGACACTTTGCAATTGTTCGAGGGTAAAAGGTTTGCTCAGATAGTCGTCCATGCCGGCGTCCAGACAGCTTTGCCGGTCATCAACCATGGCATTACCCGTTAAAGCGACGATGGGAATGTGCTTCCCTTTGCCGGCGGCCTCCTCCTGCCGGCGGATCTCCCCGGTGGCCGCGATGCCGTCCATCTCCGGCATGTGCCAGTCCATCAGCAGCAGATCATAATAGTCATCCTCCGCCGCCGCCGCGGTCAAGGCGGCCAGGGCCTCTCGACCATTGGCCGCTACACCCACGCGGCAGCCTATTACCTTCAACATGCTGACCACCACTTCCTGGTTGATCAGATTGTCTTCCGCCACAAGGATATGGCCGTTAAGTTTTTTCGGGATTTTTTCCTGCGGCGCGTTTGCCGGCGTCGTCGGTTGTTGGCCGGCCTCTGTTTTTGTGCCCAGGGTATTCTGCAGACATTTTTGCAAGTCGAGTTGGCGGATGGGTTTGTGTATATAATAGTTAATACCGGCCGCCTGGGCGGTTGCGGCATCTTCATCCATGCCGCCGGAGGTAAGCATGACCATTGCCGGAGTAGGGATATCCATATCGGTCTTTATTTTCTGAGCCAGTTCGATGCCGTCCATATGCGGCATATTCTGGTCCAGAATAACAAGCATATAGGGCCGGCCGTCTGTCCCGGTCCTGCGCAGCATGCTCAGCGCCCGACCGCCGCTGTCGGCGGTATCGCAATTCATCCCCCAGGCGGCCAGTTGCAGAGACAGGATTTCCCGGTTTGTCTCGTTATCATCGACGATCAGGACCGAAACCCCGTGCAGATCTTCGCGTAATTCCACAGCCGGCGCGGTCGTCGTCGGCGTCGGGTGTACCTCCAATCGCGTGGTAAACCAGAAGGTGCTGCCCTTGCCCTGTTCACTTGTCAGTCCGATCTCGCCGCCCATTGCCTCGGCCAGTTGTTTGGCAATGGCCAGACCAAGTCCGGTTCCGCCGTATTGACGGGTTGTGGAGCTGTCTGCCTGTGAGAAAGAATCAAAAATTCGTTTTTGTATTTCCGGTGAAATGCCGATTCCCGTATCAGAGACCTCGAACTTCAACAATATCCATTTTTCCTGTTTTTCCAGAATACTGAGCCGCAGCGTAATTTCGCCCTTTTCGGTAAACTTGACGGCGTTGCCGAGCAGATTGATCAAAATCTGCCGCAGCCGCACGGGATCGCCCTGGGTAGTGACCTGCAGATCGACGGGCAGCGCGGCATTCAGCTCCAGACCTCTACGGTGTACCCGTTCCGTCATGATATCCAGCGTCCCTTCCACTAAATCACGCAGATCGAAGTTGATAGTCTCCAGTTTTAATTTGCCGGCTTCTATTTTTGATAAGTCAAGGATATCGTTAATAATTTCCAGTAGCGACCCGGCTGATTCGTTTATCGTTTCAGCAAATTTTCTTTGCTTGGCCGTCAGCTTCGTTCCCAGCAAGAGTTCAGTCATGCCCATCACGCCGTTCATCGGCGTCCGTATCTCATGGCTCATATTAGCCAGGAATTGACTCTTGGCCATGCTGGCGGCCTGGGCCTCCGCTGTTAATTTTTTTGATTGCTTCAACAATTTCTGTAACTCGGCGGTTCTCTGCGCCACCTTGTCTTCCAGGGTTTGTTGATATATTTTTTCCGTCGTGCGATATTCTTTCAACCTGTCGACCATATGGTTGAAGGCATAAGACAGGTCGGTGATTTCGTCATTGCCGACGATCTCCACCTTATGCTCAAGTTCGCCTTCCGAGACGGCCTTTGCTATTCCTGCAAGTTTCTGGAGAGGGGCGGTCATCCTTCTGGTCAGGAGGACAACGGGCAGACAGCAGAGCATTGTTATAATGACGGTAAACAGAATAATTGACCACAGGGAGTGGTTCAGGGCCTGCAGGCTTCGTTCCAGGCTCATTACCAGATCAATATAGCCGATTATCTCGGCTTGCGGGGCATTACGTTTAGGCGCGAGGGTGAAATAACTTGCTGTCGATTCAACGGGGCGGGTAAAGACGGGACTGTGGATATAGATCAGATCCCAGCCGTATTTTTTATCTGTGAATTCCGTGACCTGCGCCTCTGCCGGTTTATTTTCTTTTTTCAGGAGAGAGGGGGGGAGTTTAAACTTGTTGTCGGCGTATTGGGCCAGCTGTCGGCCTTTTTTATCTTGAATGGCGACATAGACGACCTCGGGATCTTCGGCCAGTCTTTTGATATTATGCAGCAGGACGTCATGGTCTTCAGTATAAATGCCGAACTCGCTGATCATGCCGAGCATGGTCGCCCTTTCACGACCCTCATGCATGGCGCCTTCGCGAATTTTTGTTTTTTGACCCTGAAAGACAAAAAACACGAGGACCGCGGCGGCGACTACGATCATCTGGACGATAAACAGGTTTATTTTAACCGCAAGAGTAATACGTCTTTTCATGTTTTAACTAGGCGGGAACACTTTAAAATGACATCAAAAATTTATCTGTCTCCAAAAATAGCTTGAAATAAGCAGTTCCGTAATTATCATAAATCGTAAACTGTCCAGGACAAACTGTCAACCGACTCATATGTTACGCCGCCTGATCGCAATGGTAAAGAAAATTTTTCGTAACGAATTTATGGAAATTAATTGCCCCTACTGAACAGATACAAATTTTCAGGCATTTGTTCGGCGCGGGAATGTCAGCCGCCGGCGGATAAAATAAGGTTTTTTATAATATCCAGAAAGAAATATTTGCCGGCCATAAAAAGTATTATGGACAGGATAGCCGCCGCCGGCACGGTCAGCAGCCAGGAACCGAAGATGCTGCGGACGACTCGTCGGTTTATGCCGCTTAAGCCATGCGCCAGGCCGATGCCGAGTATGGCGCCGACGAGCGTATGGGTAGTTGAAATAGGCAGTTTCATCCTGGTGCAGGCAAGGACGGTGGCGGTGGCGGCAAGATCGGCGGCGACACCGCGTGACGGGGTGATCTGGGTTATTTTGGATCCCACGGTGTGCATTACCCGGTAGCCGTACGTTGCCAGCCCCAGGACAATACCTCCACCTCCGAGTGTCAGCACCCACAGGGGGACGCCGATTTTCATCTGGATATTGCCGGTTTGCAGAATATATACCACGGCGGCGAGCGGCCCGACGGAGTTGGCGACGTCATTGGCGCCGTGCGCGAAGGCAACGGCACAGGAGCTGATTACCACCAGGGGTGAAAATACCTGCTCGACAAGCTCCAGTTGCGCCGGTATGGGCAGGTTGTCTTTATTTTTCAATTTGCGGGCGGTAAGGAACCTTGCCAGTAATGCGGCGGCGAGGCTGATAACCCCGGCAATCAGCAACGCTCGGCTGCCCGTTAGCCAGGCAGACCCGGCAATAATATTTTTCAACCCCTTGTATATGGTGGCGAGCGTGACAACTGCAACAAGCGCAAAGACAATGTAGGGGACATATTTAATTGCCGCCAGGACGGGTTTCTCCTTGCCGAGGATGAATTTGACAATAAATTTGAAGAGGATAAAGGCGACAATGCCGCCGGCCACCGGTGAAATAATCCAGCTTGCGACGATTTGTCCCATCTTGCCCCAATTGACGGCATCCCAGCCGGCGGCGACGATGCCGAAGCCGGCCACGGCGCCGACGATTGAATGGGTGGTGGATACCGGCATTCCCCACCAGGTGGAGAAATGGAGCCAGAAAGCCGCGGAGAGGAGGGCCGCCGTCATGCCTATGACAAACACCGCCGCCGCGTCGCCTTCCATAAGACCGGGAAGAGATGCGATGGCCTGAGGATCGACGATTCCCTTGCGGACGGTATCCGTTACATGGGCGCCGACCAGAACCGCCCCCGCGAATTCGCAAAGTCCCGCGGCAATTACCGCCTGCCTTATGGTAATGGCCTTTGAGCCCACAGCGTCAGCCATGGAATTAGCCACATCATTGGCGCCGATATTCCAGGCCATATACAGCCCTACCAGGGCTGTTAAGCTGATTATTATTATTTCCATTGATTGGTCGATGGCGTCGTAAGAATTTCGTCCGCCGCGGCGTAACGGGTACGCCCGGTGCCCGGCATATAGCGCTATATGCGCGGGCCTGATTTGAAATATGTCCCCGGAACAGGCATTATCATAATCTGATTGTAACTATTCAGCAAAGGCAACAAATTACCATAAACTCGTACCCATAACTGTTCAGATGTGCCCCAGACTCCGAGATGGGGTGCAGCTGAATAGTTACATCTGATTGAGATTAAAACAGAAAATTACAAGGGTGGTTATCCCTTGACAATCATGGTCCTTAGCATGTCGCCGCTGTTTTCCGCCTCATTGGCGATGGAGCCGAGGGTTATCAACATTTTTTCGTAAAACATGATGGTTATCGGCTCAAGCTCATTCTCAAGATGGTAGATGTCCTTGCTCAGGTTGCGCGCCATTTTGTCGGCGATCCATTCTTCCTTTCCCAGATCTTTAATACATTCCAGGACCACGAGGGCCTCCGCGCCGCTGAATGAAACTTCCGCGAGATTCTGAAGTTCTACGGAGGCGGCCATAAGCATTTCGCATACCAGAACAATCTGATCGATAAAATCACGGAATTTTTCTTTGAGAGATGGGTGGATTTTGGTGTTGCGTATCATGAGAATAATCGAAAAATCTTCGACATTGTCGGCTATTTTATCCTGGCAACGGAGAAAATTGTCTAAATCTCCTTTGTCAACCGGCAGAAAATAGCGACGGGTGAGGTGCTCGCGTATATCGTGTTTAATGCGATCAGATTCGTATTCCAGCCTTGAGATAGTATCCTGCAGGCGATGAACTTCCTCATAATTTTCATTCATGAGGGCTTCCATGATCGGTTTGATCAGTTCCACGCATTCATAGACTTTTTTGGAGTGCGTCACGAGCGGGCCGAAAGGAGATTTCCCGAATAGTTCACTTATGATGCTCATTTCATAACTCCTGCCGGGGTCTCTTACGCCCGGAGAGCAAAGCACGTTATGCCGGGCGGCAAAAGGCGGCTCTTTAATTTGAATTTGATGTCGGGATATTACCAGTTGTTTAAGAAAATGATGCAAGGTGACCTTATAACAGTTCAGCAAGTGGAGACATATCTCCGCAAAACCTCTGCCTGTAAAAGTTTGCCGGTGGTCCCAGATGGGCGTGATCCGGTTCTGCAATTATACTCCCTGTATATTGCAGGGCCGGAGCAC
>CAYWUR010000142.1:0-5412 GCA_964460745.1 uncultured Desulfobulbia bacterium
TGCCCCAGGTTCGTCCGTTTTGACCTCCGATGCGTACTCCCTGTACGTGAGGAGGTCAAAACGGACGAAGATGGAGTGCAGCTGAATAGTTACCTTTCTTGTTTGATAACTGAACACGAATACACTCGCCCCAAGGCGACGCCTCCTCCCACGCCCCGTAAGTGGTCACAGGGTGCGGAGATGTTCGCAAGCAGGGCGATCAATTATACTCGAGTATATTGATTATCGCCCTGATCGCGGACAGATTCGTGCCCTGTGTTCACTTACGGTCTTTGCGAGTGAAGTTACGGATCAACCGACGATCTCTCTTATTTGGTCGTTTTAACGGCCCGGACATATCAGCGGTAGCCAACAAACGACGGCGCTCTTTAAGCAGTTCACGGGCCTCGATGCTCGACGCGGTCTCCTCGTATAATTTTCGGGCCTCAACCGCGGGACCCCTTCTAGCAGACAAAGCAAGTACCGTCACGACATACTCGATTTCACCCCGTCGAACCCGTAACGTATCACCGATCGCCACTATCTTGGCCGGCTTAACCCGACCGTCATTGAGATAAACGTGGCCGCCGGCAACAGCCCTGGTCGCCAGCGAACGTGTTTTGAAAAACCGCGCCGCCCACAGCCATCTGTCGATGCGAACCTTTCCCGTTTCCGTCATCTTTTGTTGGTAAGCCCTCGCTGATTTCAAATAAAGTTATAATGATACCTCAATCATTCGCCTCACCGCACCTAAAAAAATGTAAAAGTTGGTGGACTCGTAAAAAAGTCGCAAATCATCATTTTCGTCATTCCGGGCTTGACCTGGAATCCAGTAATTTCAATACGTTCTGGATTCCGGCTTTCGCCGGAATGACGGCAAGAAAGGACTTTTTACAACGCCATCAAAGTTGGTGGACTCGTAAAAAGTGAACTTTTACAGTGAAGGTTTTATATGAATTACGTAAGGGGTAGATTTATCAAAATCTATATGTTATTATATCTGATTGATTTTACAAAATTTTATTAATACTACTCAAAACAAAACAGATGAAATTTACTGATTTAAAACTTAAGCCGGAAATCCTCAAGGCCTTGACGGCCATGGGCTTTACCGATCTAACCCCGATCCAGGAACAGACTTTCTTTGCTATCCTTGACAACCGCGATATCATGGCCCTGGCGGAAACCGGCTCAGGGAAAACCAGCGCCTGCGGCATTCCCCTGGTACAAAAAATCGAGCCGCTTAACCGTAATATTCAAAGTTTAATTCTGGTTCCCACCCGGGAGCTGGCTCTGCAATATGTAAGCGAAATCGACAATATTTCCCGTTTTCTGGGAATCTCGCCGTTCGCCATTTACGGCGGTTTTCCCATGGATATCCAGAAGGCAAAACTGCAAGACGGCGTCCATATCCTGATCGCAACGCCCGGCCGGCTCATCGACCATCTCTATAACGGCGAGTTGTCTCTGAGCGAGGTCAAAACCCTGGTGCTGGACGAAGCCGATGAAATGCTCAACATGGGTTTTATTGATGACGTCAAGTTTATCATGTCCTGTATAATCGCCGACCACCAGACCCTGCTCTTTTCCGCCACCATGCCGGAAGATATCACCGACCTGGCAACCTCCTGCCTGCATGAACCGCTGACCATAGAACTGAACCGCGAGAACATCGCCCCCCAGAACATATCGCACTATTTCAATTTTTTGCCGGCCGGGCAACGTCTTCCCGCTATCAGGGAATATCTGAAAGATGAAACGCCAAAGCAGGCTATCATCTTCTGCAACTCGAAGCGGAACAGCGAAAAGCTCTTCAATCAGCTTAAAGGCGGCCTGAAATCACTCGAATATATTCATGGCGGCCTGGACCAATCGCACCGGACCTCAATTTTCAACCGCTTTAAAAAAGGGGGCATTAAAACATTGCTGGCTACCGATGTCGCCGGGCGCGGCCTGGATTTCACGCGCGTCTCCCACGTCATCAATTTCGATTTTCCCCGCAATGCGGAGATATACACGCATCGCACGGGCAGAACGGGAAGAATGGGCAATGCCGGCACAGCCATGACCTTTATTACCGACAGAGATTTACCCGCCATGAAACGTCTGCTGCATGATAATCGTATAACCCCCCTTTGGCTGGGCACGGCGCCGGACTTATCCTTGTCCCGGCGGCACAAAAATCCAAGCGGCCGGCAACGACGCGGCCCGCTCCGTCATAAAAAGGCGCATCATATTTGAACTTTCGGTCAACTCATGCTATTGTAGTTCGTTTTAGGAAGATACGATCAATAGTAAAAGAGAGGCCGGGAAAACATCATGCTTGTCAAAGACATCCTCAAAACCACGAACAAAACTTTCAGCTTTGAATTTTTTCCACCGAAAGATGAATCAAAATGGAACAAACTTTTTCTAAATATTGCGGACCTGATGCCGCTAAAGCCCTCCTATGTCAGTGTAACTTACGGCGCCGGAGGATCAACGCGTGACCGCACCCACAACCTCGTTGTCCGCATCCGGAAAGAAACGGACCTGACCGTTGTCTCCCATCTAACCTGTGTCGGTTCCACCAGAGACGAAATAAAAACAATCCTCGATAATTATGCGGCAAGCGGCATAGAAAATATACTGGCGCTACGTGGCGATCCGCCCCAGGGCCGGTCGGAATACCAGCCGCCGACGAAAGATGGTTTTGCCTATGCGGCGGATCTGGTGGCATTTATAAAAAAACATTTTCCGAACATGAGTATCGGCGTTGCCGCTTTCCCTGAAGGTCATCCGGGCACCCCGAACAGACTGAAAGAAATTGAGTATCTGAAGGCAAAAGTTGACGCGGGCGCCGACTATATTGTTACGCAACTTTTTTTTGACAATCGCGATTTTTACGATTTTCGCGAACGCTGTGAACTGGAAGGGATAAATATTCCGATTCTTGCGGGAATAATGCCGCTTACCTCCCGGCACGGCATGATTCGCATGGCGGAACTGGCCGGCGGCGCCCGCCTGCCGGCCCGCTTGCTCAAAGCGGTGGCCCGGGCGGCAAACGACGCCTATGTTGAAAAAGTCGGTGTGCATTGGGCTACCGAACAAGTTCGGGACCTGATTGACAATGATGTCCGCGGTATCCACTTTTACACCCTCAACAGTTCCCAGGCGGCCTTACGAATATATGAAACCCTTGGCGTCTCGGATTCGGAGCAACTTTCCGCCTGAACCGCCACGCAGCTTGTGACAGGAATGAATCTAAGGCACCGCGGACTCTTACAGGCCGGGGGCGCCCCAACGCGTGTCGCCCTTGATGAACGATTACGACGCACCGATGAAACTTAAAACCGTCGGCATAAAAGATATAAAATATCCGGTCAGCGTCAAGGAAAAGTCCGGCAAACTTCAGGATACGGTGGCCACCATCACTCTACAGGCCGACATGCCGCGCCGTTACCGTGAGACCTGTGTTTCCACCTTCATTACGCTGTTGAATAAATACCAGGATAATATGAGCGTCAGCATTTTCCCCGCCCTCCTGGCGGAGGTCAAAGACAGCCTCCAGGCGGAGGCGGCTCATCTGCAGATGACCTTCCCCTATTTCATTGAAAAAAAAGCGCCGATAACCGCAACTCCAAGCCTTATGGAATATACCTGCCGCTTTACCGGCGGTATCGGCAAAAACGAGGACTTTATCCTGTCCGTTTGGGCGCCTGTCACCACGCTCTGCCCCTGTTCGAAAGAAATCAGTGCGGCCGGCGCCCATAATCAGCGGGCGGAAGTCAATCTGAATGTCAAGTTTAAGGGATTTGTCTGGGCGGAAGATCTGATTGATCTGCTGGAAGCCAGCGCTTCCAGCGAGGTGTATGCCCTGCTCAAAAGACCGGACGAAAAACTGGTGACGGAACAGGCGTACGGCAACCCCATGTTTGTTGAAGACGTTGTCCGCCAGGTAGCCGAAAAGGCCATGAATCATCCTGATATTTACTGGTTCTCCGTGGGGGTGGAAAGTTTTGAATCAATCCATAAGCATAGTGCCTACGCATACGTTGACAGTAATGATATCAGACCGTAAGCACCCGCCGCTCACCCCTTCAGATATAAGCTTCGCTCCTTGATATATTCCTCGACCCCGGGCGGGACCAGATCATGAATGGCCCGGCCGGTCCGCACTAACCGCCTGATCTCGGTTGACGAGACCGCCACCGGCTGCATGCCCAACAGAAATATCTTCTCTCCCCCATCTTCGGACATCCAGACTTTTCTGCCTGGATAATAGCGGTGCCGCCGGAAATGACGCCGCATCACCTCATCCACGGTTTTAAGCCGATAGTTCGGCCTGGCAATCACGACAAAGCTGCAATGCGTCAACAGTTTATCGTAAGCCTTCCAGGTGGCTATATCCAGAAAGGCATCAATGCCGATAATAAAAAAAAGGCCGACTTCCCAACCCAGTCGGCGGCGCAGCTCACGCAAGGTATCAATGGTATAGGACAGTTCCGGCCGCTCAGCTTCAATCCGCGACACGACAAAACCGGACCTGCCGCCAACCGCCAGTTCGAGCATCGCGGTTCGATCCGTAAAGGAAGAGACCTCATGGCCCTTTTTGTGGGGAGGGAAAGCGGCCGGCATAAACCATACGTCATCAAGGGCAAAATCCTTCTTTACCGCCGCCGCCACCGCCAGATGACCATTATGGACAGGATCAAAAGTACCGCCCAGCAGTCCGATCCGCGACCCGCTCGTATCAAACACGTTAACCACGACGTCTGTTACTCAGTCGCGGACCTGCCCTTGGCCGTACACCACAAACTTACGCGTGGTCAATTCTTTTAAGCCCATTGGCCCGTAAGCATGCAATTTTGTCGTGCTGATACCGATTTCCGCCCCCAGACCGAACTGGCCGCCGTCATTAAAACGGGTTGAGGCGTTTACTATTACCGCGGATGCATCTACCTCGCGAATAAATCGTTGCGCATTATCGTAGCTCTCGGTAACAATACATTCAGTATGCTGGGAACCGTAATGAACGATATGCTCCATGGCCGCCGCCATATCAGGAACAACTTTTACCGCCAGAATCAAATCCAGGAATTCCTTGCCCCAATCGGAGTCAACGGCCGCCCTAATTTTTTTCGTCCCGGCCAACAGCGACTCGGTTATCCGACAGCCGCGTATTTCCACGCCGGCCTCGGCAAGCCGCTTGCCGACCAGAGGCAGAAAACTCGGCGCTATATCCTGATGCACCAAAAGCGTTTCCAGGGCATTGCAGACCCCGGGCCGCTGGGCCTTGCCGTTTACGACAATGCTTGCCGCCATTTCAAGATCGGCATTCCGGTCGACATAGACATGGCAGACGCCTTTATAATGTTTCAGCACCGGAATACGCGAATTCTCCGCGACAAAACGAATCAGGCCTTCACCGCCGCGCGGGATAATCAGATCAAT
>CAYWUR010000143.1:0-5368 GCA_964460745.1 uncultured Desulfobulbia bacterium
ATAGCGGAAGTAATGGCATTTTTCGTAAATCGCAGATTATCGGCAAAGGAAAAATCACCTGTGGCATGAATCACCCGCTGGACCACGGCGAATTCCTCGGGGCTGTGACTGGTGGGGCCAAGATCTTCGGCAATAATTCTGAAACTTTCGGCCTCAATCTCCGCCGGCTTTATTTTTTGGATTGTGACTGTCATTTTATCTCTCCAGACAAAATCGGACAAAATTCTCTGCCGCCTGCGGATTAAAACCGAAGTGCAGGTGCAGATAACCGCCCAGGGTATGTTTAATCCGATATCCCTCATGTCGACCATCGGCCAGCACATAACTGCGCTTGACCGAATCAGGCATCTTATCGATTTCCGAATAATGAAATTCATGGCCCCGCAGCTTTATACTCTGCCGGCCGAATATTGAGTCATCAATGAGCTCTGCCTGGCGGTATCCCAAAGCGACCCGCCCTTTTTTCATCCGGGATCCCACAGGATAAACCCCGGCCAGGGGATGAAATTTTCCGGAGGTATCGGTAATTCCTTCTGTGAGATACATAAAGCCGCCGCATTCAGCATACAGCGGCTTGCCGGCATCGGCCCAGGCGCGGACCGCCTCACACATGCCGGTGTTTGCCGACAACTTGTCTGCATACAACTCGGGATAACCGCCGCCCAGATAAATTCCGTCCAGGTTTTCCGGCAGAGCATGATCCGTCAACGGACTGAATTCAACGAGTTCCGCCCCGGCCCGGTGCAACAGATCAAGATTATCTTCATAATAAAAGCAAAAGGCCCGGTCACGGGCAACGCCGATCCGCACCTTGTCACCATGCAGCTGATTACCGGTGTGAACGTTAGCTTCGACACCCTTTGTCTGCATGTTCTCAACAGCCATCAAACTCCCAAGCCGATCAAGATCAATATGTTCGACCACCGCTCCTGCCAGTTTAGCAAGGGCCTCTTTACTGATTGGATCGTCATCACCCATATGGAGGCCAAGATGACGGTCCGGGATACAAAAGTCCATCTCCCGCGGCAGATAGCCAAGAATCTCAGCTCGGCAATGCTCCTTGATAGCTGTAGTTAACAGTTCCAGATGTCGTTCTCCGCCCACCCGGTTCAGGATAACCCCGGCAAGTTGCACTTCCGAGTCCAGGCTCTCAAAGCCCTTGACCACCGCCGCCATACTTTCTGCCGTTGATCTGGCGTCTACAACCAGGATCACCGGCAGGCCAAGCGTTTTGGCCAGAGCGGCGCTGGAAGATCCACCACCGTCGAAAAGGCCCATCACCCCTTCAATAACTGCAACATCACCCTGCGGTGCGTAATCGGAAAAACACGATCGCACAAAATCTTCACCACACATCCAGATGTCGAGACTGCGTGATACCCGCCCGGTCACCAGCCGATGCAGAGTCGGGTCAATAAAATCCGGTCCGCACTTAAAAGGCTGAACTGCAAGACCTCTGTTTCGTAAGGCCGCCATCACCCCTAAAGTTACAGTGGTTTTGCCACAGCCGCTGTGGGTGCCGGCGATAAGAAAAGCCGGTCTACCTATTGACAAAAGGCTTTTAGTCATCCTTAAACAACTCCGGATAAAGTATCCCACCAATTCGGCGAATACCTTCCAGCAAACGTATGGTCGGACGACTCACCAGTTTTTCATCGATTAGATATACCTGTTTCTCCCGGACCGCTTTGATCACCGAAAACCCCGGTTCGTCAATGATCGTCCGGTGGGCAATCTTGTTCATCACTCCCATCTGGGCGAGAAAAACATCGATGGCATGGGCGTGAGAGAGAATGCGTTCCTTGCCGTAGACCGCGATATTGGTGTTTCGCACCTGGTCGGCATCGGCGGCGACATTGACCCCGCCGGCGGTTTTCAGGGCATAAATGGCCATGCTGGCAGGGGCAAAGGTCTTCATCTTGCGGTGAATGGCCTCAAAATAAACCTTCTTTCTCTTTTCCAGTGGTATTGCCGCCACCTTCTTGGAGATCTCTACAATCCCCTGTTTAAATGTCTTTACCATTTCCGAGGCCTGTTTTTCACGACCGGTGAGCAGGCCAAGCTTCCGCCAGTAGCCGAACGTGTCTTCTATATTGGTCGGCTGTAGAGAGACCAGCGTGATCCCGGCCTGTTGCAACTTATCAACCAGATGAGGGTAGGCCCTGGCGATCATCGGCCGAATCAGCACCAGATCTGGACGGGCGGCGATGAATTTTTCCGCGTCCTCTCGATAACTGAATCTCTTTTTTTCTTTTGCCTGCGGTGGAAAGTCATCACTGCGGGTCACCCCGATGATCTCCTTATCCAACCCCAGGAAGAAAAGATTTTCGGTATGGGCACCATAGAGTGAAACGATCCGCGAGAATGGCGTATCAAAGGCAACAATCTGGCCACTGTCATCGGTAATAGTTGCCGCCATGGTGTTTACAGCGACAAACAATGCCGTCAACATCACCGACAACATTAATAATAACAGCCTGCCACCTGATTGTTTATTCATCTTGACTCTCCTCTATGCCTCGCACCCTCACTCCGTGATATCTGAAGAAAACCTGCCTGCTGCCGCAGAAATTATCAAACCCCACTCGGGCATCCACTCCGAAAACCGCCTTGATGTTTTCTGATGTCAACACCTCATCCTTGGGGCCGACGCAATGAATGGCCCCATCTTTCATAAATATCAGTTCGTCGCAATAAGCAGCGGCCAGATTAAGATTATGGACCACAGCAATCACTCCTCGTCCCTGTTCCGCCACCCGTTTTCGGCAGACCTGGAAAATTTCCAGAGTATGCTGGATATCAAGATTCGAGGTAGCCTCATCCAGCAGCAGCATTCGGGTATCCTGGGCCAGGGAGCGGGCCACCACCACCCGCTGTTTTTCTCCGCCGGAAAGTTCCGGAATCAGCCGCTCCTTAAAATCGCTGATCCCAAGTTCAGCCATGGCCTGATCGGCGTTTCGGTAATCCGCCGCAGCCGGCGAGCCAAACCTTGGGATATATGGATGCCTCCCCATGAGTACCACTTCCAACACGGTAAAGGCGAAATCAATACCGAAATCCTGGGGCACCAAGGCGACTTCTCTGGCCAGTTCCCGCCGCTTATAATCATCAATCGTTTGCCCCTGATAGCTCACCACACCCTTTTGGGGCAGGCGATTGCCGATCAGCAGATTAAGCAGGGTCGATTTACCACAGCCGTTGGGCCCAACCAGACCGTAGAATTTGCCGGGTGACAATCGCAGGGAGACATTGCAAACCGCCTGTTCGGTACCATAGCTGAAAGAGACATCTTCCAGGACAAAGCCATCGTCCATCAGCGCCTTCCCCTCTGCCGTTTACGAAAGATATAGCAGAAAAAAGGGCCGCCGATGAGCGCCGTCAGCACTCCCACCGGTACCTCGGACGGCAATACCGCCCGACTCAAGGTGTCTGCGGCTAGGAGCAGTATGGCCCCGGCCATCATCGAGACCAGTAATAATTTACGATTGTCAGGCCCCACCAGAAAACGCATCAGATGCGGAACGATCAAACCGATAAAGCCGATAATCCCGGAAACCGACACGCAGGCCGCAGCCAGAAGAGAAGCGCCAATCAGCAGTATCTTCCGGACCCTGACCGTCTCCACTCCCAGCGAATCCGAGCTGCGCTGACCAAGAGACATGATATTCAAGTCACGGCCATAAAAAATCGCCACCCCGATCCCGGCAGCCACACACCAGAAGACCAGCCACACTTCGGGCCAGGTCTTGGAGGCGAAACTGCCCATCAGCCAGAAGATGATCACCCCCACTTGTTCATCGGCCATGTACTTGATAAAACTCAAACCCGCGGCCAAAATGGCCCCGACAATAACACCGGAGAGAATCAGGGTATTGGCCGACATCTGACCGTCAAAGGAGGAAAGATTAAGAACAATCAGCAAAGTACAGACCGCGCCCACAAAGGCGAAAACCGGTACGGTATATGCGCCGAACAAGGTGATATTGACAAATAGGGCCACCGCCGCGCCAAAGGCGGCCCCGGCTGAAATGCCGAGGGTATAGGGGTCGGCCAGAGGGTTTAATAAAATCCCCTGGAAGATGGTGCCGGACACGGCTAGACCGGCGCCGACAATCATCGCCGTCAGAATCCGGGGCAGACGCACGTCCATCACCACCACCGGCCAGACCGCATCAAGACCGGCAACAAGCGATCCGTCGCCGGTCAGTTCTGCCGTGATAATTCGCAGTACATCAGCGGGGGAGATGCGGATATACCCCATACCGGTGGCCACCACTACGCACAGTAACGTCGTTACCGCCAGAACCGCGGCCAGCACTCCGAAAAACCTCCCTGATCCCTGATATGGTCGCATATCCTTTCTTACAGCTCCAGGCCGTTATCCCTGGCCGCGTCTTTGATATTGTCCACAAAGATGGCGGCAAATTCTTTATTCTCACCCAGCCCCTGTAGGTTCACTTCAACCTTATAGCCCCTGGCGAGCAGTTGTGTTTTCAGAGAATCATCCTCATCGCCCGCCATATCATTCTTGGCATGGTCGCCGGCCACAGTCATCAGGGTCTTCAGGTACACCTTGCTGATCTTGTCCCGGGCCAACTCACGAACCAGCCGGTCACTGGACGGAAAGCCCTCAACCATGGTCACATAGGTTTTGATCTGCGGATACATTTTGCCCATCACCTCGGCAAACTCAATATACACACCGGTTGAAAAATGATCGTTGCCGTGTCCCATATAGACCAGGGCCGCGCCATTTTTTTCGGCCTGGGCCGCATCCGCAGCTACGGCCCGGGCAGCCCGCTCAATATCATGATGATACTCGTGAGCAATCCCTGGCACGCCAAGAGCCGGGCGGCCCAGAATAATTTTTCGAAAAGGACCGTTCCGTTTTTTTATGGTCCTGATACCGTTGAGTCCAGCTACGTAGGAGGTAATATCCATATACTCCTCGGCGGCAGCGATGTGGGTCGGCTGAACAATGATATAGCCGTAACCTTCGTCCTGCAGGTCGGCAATGGAAGCCAGGATGCCCTTGACCATCAGCACCTCCTGCGGTACTTCCGGATGGGCGGCAAGAAATGATTGGTCATGCCTCCGTTTGCGCCAGATACGGCGAATAATATTGGAGGTGAATGACAGTCTCACTTCGACCCCGGGAAAGGCCTGTTTCACCGAGTGGTAGATATCCAGAATACCAGGCAGGGCTGTGACGTGGCTGGTACCGAATACGGCCAGAACAATGGCCGGTTTTTTGGAAAGAACATTGATTCTACCACCCGAAGATGGAGCCACTGTAAGAAAAACAAGTAGTAACGCGATAAATATATGCTTTATTTTCATGGTAAATTTCACCCTGGTAATATGTTAT
>CAYWUR010000144.1:0-5364 GCA_964460745.1 uncultured Desulfobulbia bacterium
CAAGGACCCCATTTTCGAATCCCAGACCAAGAACAAGCTGGGCAATACCGATATACGCTCATGGATTGTCAATGAAGTCCGTGAGGTGGTAAGCGCTCATCTGTATAAACACGCCGACACCGCCGAGGTACTTCTCCAGAAAGTCATCCAGAACGAAAAGGTCAGGAAAGAATTACAGCATGTCCGCAAAGAGGCCCGGGCCAAGGCCAAGAAGGTAACGCTGAAAATACCGCATCTCAAGGATTGCAAATATCATCCCCGCAAAGACAAATCGTCCCCGGCGGGTCGGGAAAACATGATTTTTATAACCGAGGGCCAATCCGCCGCCGGTTCCATCGTCAGCGCCCGCAATCCGATGACCCAGGCGGTCTTTTCCCTGAAGGGCAAGCCCCTCAATGTCTACGGCCAGAATCTGCCGCTCCTTTATAAAAACGAAGAGATGTACAATCTTATGTGTACGCTTGATATTGAGGAGTCGGTCGGCAATTTGCGCTATGACAAAGTCATTATGGCAACCGACGCGGATGTGGATGGCCTGCATATCAGAAATCTGCTGCTCACTTTTTTCCTGCACTATTTCGAACCGCTTGTCAAAATGGGGCGTGTCTACATCCTCGAAACCCCTATTTTCCGAGTCAGAAACAAAAAAGAGACCAGATATTGCTATTCAACGGCGGAAAGAGAACAGGCCGCCAAGGAATTGGCCGGCAAAGGGGCGGCCCGTCTGGCGGTGGAGATAACCCGCTTTAAAGGACTAGGCGAAATTTCGCCGGCGGAATTCAAGCAGTTCATCGGCGATGATATCCGGTTGCGGCAGGTAAATATAGACAGACTGAGTGAAGTGCCGCGGGTGCTGTCGTTTTACATGGGAAAAAATACGCCGGCCCGTAAAGATTATATAATGAACCACTTGGTATTGATGGATTCGTAAGAAGTCCGGCAATACCTTCCAGGGATGAATGGCCGAAATCAATGGATAATACGCAATACGGCAAACTGCATCGCCTTTTTGATGAAAATTTCATTGAATATACCTCCTATGTCATAAAGGAAAGGGCCATCCCCGATATCGCCGACGGCTTGAAACCGGTCCAGCGCCGTATTCTGCAAACACTTTTCAATATGGATGACGGCAGGTTTCAGAAGGTAGCCAATGTCGTCGGCGAAACCATGAAGCTGCATCCCCACGGTGACGCCTCCATCTTCGGGGCGTTGGTCAACCTGGCCAACAAGGAGTATCTGCTCGAACGGCAGGGCAATTTCGGTAACATCTATACCGGCGATCAGGCATCGGCGCCGCGTTACATTGAGTGCCGCCTGTCGCCGCTTGCCAGAGAAACCCTCTTTAATAAAGATCTGACCGAGTATGTTGAATCCTATGACGGCCGGCTGCTGGAACCAGTGACCCTGCCCGCCAAACTGCCGCTTCTTTTGCTACAGGGCGCGGAAGGCATAGCCGTCGGCATGGCCACCAAGGTTATGCCGCATAATTTCCGCGAGTTGCTCAACGCGCAGATAAATATACTGCGCCATGAGTCGTTTACGCTTTATCCCGATTTTCCAAAGGGCGGACTCCTTGACGTCACCTCCTATAATAACGGTAACGGCAAGCTGCGCTGCCGGGCCCGTATCACTGAAAAGAACGAAAAGACCATTGTTATCACCGAGATCCCTCACACCACAACAACCCAGTCGCTTATTGACAGTGTTGAAAAGGCGGACCGGGCGGGCAAGATCAAAATCCAGTCCATTAACGATTACACGGCCGAGCACGTGGAGATCGAGATCAAGCTGGCGCGCGGTTTTTACGCCAGAGACACCATCATGGCCCTGTATGCCTTTTCCGATTGCGAGGTCTCCTTTAATCCCAACCTGACATTGATTCGGGATAATATGCCCGCCAACCTGACGGTTGACGAGGTTCTGCGCTATAACACCGAAAAGCTTGAGCGGGATCTGAAAAAAGAACTGACAATCGATCTCGACCGCCACCGGGAAAAACTGCACGCCAAAATTCTCGAGCAGATTTTTATCGAGGAACGTATCTATAAACAGATTGAGGAATGCAAAACATATAAGGCGGTTATCACGGCGATCCAAGATGCTTTGCAGCCTTTTGCCGACAAGCTGACCAGGGGTGTCACCCGGGACGATATCGAGCGTTTGCTGGAAATTCGGATCAAGCGGATTTCACGTTATGACATCAACCGGCAGCATCGGGAAATTAAAGAAATCCGGGGCGCTATCAGAAAAATAGAGATCAGTCTTAAGGATATGGTGCGCTACACCATAAGCTATCTGGAGGACCTGCTTGCTAAATACGGGCGTTTATATCCACGGCGTACCGAGATCGTAACATTTGAAGAAGTTAAGGCACGCCGGGTGGCGCCCCCAAATCTTATTATCGGTTATGACCGGGACAGCGGCCTCCTGGGCCACCAGGTAAAGAATGACGACAAAGTGGCGATTCCCTGTTCGGAATATGATAAAATCCTGCTTATTTTTCAGGACGGCCTCTATAAGATTATTAATGTGGCGGATAAGGTCTTTGTGGGCCATAATCTTTTATGGGCGGGCAAGGTAACGAAAAAACTCATTTTCAACATCATTTATCGCGACGGTCGCAATAAGCATTCCTTTGTCAAGCGCTTTTATATGCCGAAATTTATCATTGGCAAGGAGTATCAATTATTTCCGAAACACAAAAATTCGCTGGTTCAGTTTTTAAAAACCGGCGAGGGTATTGCGTTGCGGATTAATTTTGTCCCGTCGCGCCGGGCCAGGTCGAATTTTGTAAAAATTAATATGGATGATTACCTCATCAAAGGCGCCGCCGCCATCGGCAAGCGTCTTTCCACCCGAGTGGTAAGAAAAATAACGAAACTCGCCAACAAAGCCGCACCAAATCCTTCCTCCCCGCCGGATAATACGCCGCCGGACGGCGACACCGAACCGGAAAAACCGCGGGAGCCCAAATCCCAGCTTAGCCTTTTCAAGTAAGGCGTTATATACTTTTTCTTGCAATTTCTGGAACATATATCATAATAGCCCAATATTATCGGTTGTTTTCCGTTCGGGGACGTCTGTCCCGATTTCAACAGTGCTTGTCCAGACTCATATGGGCCGAGACAAGCCTTTGTGCTGTACAGATAAAATGTCTGATATTGGTTCACAGGAATTAACAGTAGAGAAAAAACAGGTTATGGCCTTCGGCAAGGTACGGCTTGAGAAAACAACCGTGCAGGCAGGTCTGGCCGTTATCCTGCTGTCTTTTGTCGGCCTGACGATTTTTTTGCGGCAAACCATAATTTACCCGGACAAAGCGGCCAACGCCCCCCAGCTAAAAAATATTGATCATTTTTCCGCCGACAAACCAGAAACAAACGAATCAGGCCGAGCCGGACGGCTGATCAAGCAGTTAAAAGAGCTGAACCTATGGGACATCTCGCCGGCAAAAAAGATTCCCGCCGCCATTATCTCCGGATATCCTGCTAATCTGCACAAGATTGTCGGCATCAACATTAAGAAAAAAGTCTTTATCAACACCATGCTGCCGGTGGTTTTAATTGCCAGGCAGGAAGTGGAGAAGGAAAGAGAGACCCTGCGGGCGATACTTGCTAAAATAGAAACGACCGAGCCCGAACTGGTTGCCGCAAAATTTGATTTCTCCGCGGCAAGACCGTGGCGCCGTCTTTTAAGCACGGATGAAATTTTATTTCTGGACGGACTTGTTGCAAAATACCGGACCAACGACATTGACGAACTCCTTGATCGTGTCAATATTGTCCCTGTCAGCCTGGTTTTAGGGCAGGGCGCCATAGAATCCTCCTGGGGCGGTTCACGGTTTGCCAGGGTAGGCAATAACCTGTTCGGTATCTGGACATGGGGCGGGCAGGGCATTATCCCCGCGCAAAGAGATGCGGGGCGGCGTCATAAGATCAAGATTTATAATTCCATACTTGATTCCGTGCGTGATTATATTTTAACTATTAACCGGTTAGCCGCCTATAGCCGTTTCCGGATGATCAGGCGGCAGACTCTCGAACCGATAGCACTGGCGGAAGGACTGACAAATTATTCCGAACGAAGGGCCGAATATGTGCGGGATCTTAAACGAGTTATTATCCTCAACAATCTACAGGATTATGACAGTTGCGTCCTGCGGCAAAGCCCGCGGCCGATTCATTACTCCCTCCGCCTCTAAGGCTTTTGTCTACGGATGCGTTTTCCTTCTGCTTTTATTTTTTGCACCGGGCCGGACCCTGGGTGATGTCACCGTTCTTATTTATCACCGTTTTGGCGAAGACCGTTACCCTACCACCAATATCGGCACAACGCGTTTTCGTGAGCAGTTAACCTACCTGCGGGATAACAGCTACCAGGTCATAGCCCTTGCCGAAATGGTGAAAGCGCTGGCCACAGGCGACACGCTGCCGGACAAGGCCGTGGTGATCACCATTGATGACGGCTATCGCAGTTTTTACCGAAACGCCTGGCCGCTTCTGCGGGATTTCGGTTATCCATTTACCGTGTTTCTTTATGTTAAGGCAACCGATCAGGGCCGTTGGGACTATATGACATGGAAACAGGTACGGGAGTTGCGGCGGGCCGGCGTGGATTTTCAGAGTCACGGCTATTCCCATTACCATATGTGCAGCCGGCCCGCCGGCCTGGATAACGCGGCGTATAAGGCGTGGCTCAAGGCCGATCTGGCCGCAAGCACGGCGATCATACGAAAAGAACTGGGTTACAGACCAACCTTCCTTGCCGCTCCATATGGAGAATACAACCGCCTGATAATGACGGCGGCCGGCAATCTCGGCTTTAAAGCGCTTCTCACCCAGGATCCCGGTGCGGTCGGTAGGGACACGGATCCCCTCGCCATTCCCAGGGAACCGATTCTGGGCTATGACTGGTCGACCATGGAGCATTTCAAGATGGTGCTGCGGCGGGTCGATTTGCCTGTTACCGGCATGCAGCCGGATATAAGGCCGCAAACCGCGGCAAAACCGGGCCGCTTCGGGGCGCGGCTGCTTTACCCGGAACGATATCTGCCCGGCAGCCTGCGGATTTATGTAAGCGAACTGGGCTGGCAGCCGGCAAAACTACAGGGTGATTTTTTAAGCATTAAGAATTCCGCCGTGTTGCGCAGACGGCTCAACCGGGTGGCGATAAGCGGCCGAGAGAAAGGCACGAGGCGCTCGGCCGTTCATTTCTGGATGCTGCTGCAAGACATGCCGCCCGGCAACGGGCAATAATAGAAGTAACTACTTATTGCTTATGTGATCGACAAAGGCCGCCATATCGGCCCTGATTTTCCGGTAGCGCTCCAGGCTGAGTCCGGCGCCGAGGGCCACGCTTTCC
>CAYWUR010000145.1:0-5360 GCA_964460745.1 uncultured Desulfobulbia bacterium
GAGGAGGGCGAAACGGACGAGGTAAGCGCAGACTCCGAGATGGGGTGCAGCTGAACAGTTACAGAGGAAAATATATGCTTATCACTCCGACCAAGACAACTTCAACGGCAGGCCGGGCGCAGCTTGCCACTCTTTTTGAGCGATTTCAGCCGGCGAATCTCAAATGTCGGCAGACGGTGGACGCAATATTGGCGGCCGTCAAGAATAAAGGGGACAGCGCCCTGCTGGAATACATCAAAAAATTTGACACCCCTGTTTTTGAACAGGACCAGCTTCGGGTCGACGCGGCTGAAATAGCGGCGGCCTACAAGCAGGTCGACCAGGAATTTCGGCAGACGCTGGCAAAGGCGATAGAGCGGATAACCGCTTTTCACGAGCGGGAAAAAGAGAATTCCTGGATCGTTACCGGCGATAACGGAATGATAACCGGCCGTTTGGTCCGACCGGTTGATTCAGTCGGCCTTTATGTGCCAGGCGGGCAGGGCGGCAAAACACCGCTGGTTTCATCCGTTCTGATGAATGGTATTCCGGCCGGCATTGCCGGTGTGCCGCGGCGGGTTATGGTTACACCTTCTGATGATAAAGGCGGTGTCAATCCGGCCCTCCTGGTAGCAGCCCGGGAAATCGGCATATCGGAAATTTATAAGGCCGGCAGTGCCTGGGCGATTGCCGCCTTGGCCTTTGGCACGGAGACTGTTCCCCGGGTTGATGTGATTGTCGGACCCGGCAACCAGTATGTCACTGAGGCCAAGCGACAGGTGGCGGGCATGGTGCGGATCGATATGATCGCCGGTCCCAGTGAAGTGTTAATAGTGGCTGACGACACGGCTAAATCGGTGTTTATCGCCGCCGACATGCTGGCACAGGCCGAACACGATCCGCAGGCCCTGGCCATGGTTATCACCACCAGCGAGCAACTGGGCAATGACGTTGTCCGGGAACTGGAGCGGCAACTTGCGCAGTTGAAGCGGGCGGATATCGCCACCGTATCTCTAAAAAAACGGGGGGTAATTCTGATAGCCGCCGATTTGGCGGAGGCGATCAGCCTTGCCAATCGCATAGGCGCCGAACACCTTGAACTGATGGTCGAAGAACCCTGGCAGTGGTTGAACATGGTCCGACATGCCGGGGCTATTTTCCTGGGTAACTTTTCTCCGGAGGCTGCCGGCGATTATCTGGCCGGACCCAATCATGTTCTGCCCACTATGGGCACGGCGCGTTTTTCTTCGGCCTTGGGCGTGGAAACCTTTCTCAAGAAGAGCAGTATAATTTCATATTCCCGGCAGGCCATTAACGCGGATGCCGCCCATATTCAGCATCTTGCCAATTTGGAAGGCCTGACCGCACATGCGCAATCCGTTGGCGTCAGGCTTATGAAAGACTAGTAAAGCCGGCGTTTGGGACGGATGAGAGATGCGGAGATAGAAAGACTGAATACGGGGCTTAAGCTTATGGAGATCGAGCTTGCGGAGGAGGCCGTGTATCGGTTGAGCATTTATTTCAGAGAATTGAAAAAATGGAATCGTAAAGTCAATTTGATTGCCAGGCGGGCTACCGATTCACAGATCATTGAAAATCATTTTTTGGATTCACTTACCCTCCTGCCCTTTGTTCGACAGGCCGGTCTGGCTGGTCTGGCTGGTCTTCTTGATATAGGCGCCGGCGCCGGTTTTCCCGGGCTGGTACTAAAGGCGGCCTGTCCGCGCCTTGAAGTCACGCTGGTTGAACCAAGACAAAAAAGGGTCTTTTTCCTTAATCATGTGATCAGAACCTTGCAACTCGAAGGCGTAACAGTTGTGGCGGCCCGGCTTAACGGTAAAGGCCCGCCGCCTTTTGCCGTCGATAGATCTTTTGCCATTGTTACCAGCCGAGCTTTGACGGACATCTCCTCTTTTATGGAAATGGCCGCCCGGTTTTGTTCCGCCTCCGGCCTGATTATCTGTATGAAAGGCCCTCAGGGGCTTGCCGAGATTAAGAGTTTTCAGAAAAAAGAGGAGGAGGGACCGTGTCGTTTAACGGAGGTCAGAGAATGGCGGCTGCCTTTTTCAAAAGCGGTCAGACTTATTTTGGTGTTCAGCAAGATCGGAGGTCCCGAGGCGGGCGGCACTCTCGAGGGTGAATAGTTACAATTTATCCAGCAATATTATGATGCTTTTCGGGATGAATAAAATCAAGGAGCCCTAGAAGAAATTGGTTTAACGTGTTGATATCGTGAAATTTTAGATTCGGGTAGATATCGATTACCTGGGCTGCTGTTTCTTCTTCCATAAGCGTTGAGATCAAGGCTAATACCACTTCCTGATCATATTCCTTATTAACCCCTTCACACAATTCCCGGAGAACAACTTCAACCGATTTGGCTTTCCGGTACGGGCGCTCCGAAGTGGCGGCATCAAAGACATCGGCAACGGCAATTATTCTGGCGAAAAGGGAAATTTCCTTGCCCTGCAAACCAAAAGGGTAACCGCTGCCGTTGAGTCGTTCATGGTGATGGATTGCGGCGCTGACAATCATATCGGGCAGGTGGATGGGCTGTAGTATTTTGTTTGTAAAAACAGGGTGCTTTTTTATTTGATTAAATTCTGCCTGGTCGAGTTTTGCGGGTTTGCCCAATATTGATTCAGGGATGCCGATTTTTCCTAAGTCATGCATATAAGCGGCAATTTCCAGGTCGGCGAGATTTTCGTCATTGAACTGCAATTTTGAACCGATAGCCACCGAATACTTTGCCACTCGGAAAGAATGCCCGTGGGTATATTCATCTTTGGCGTCGATGGCGGCGGCCAGGGCTTTTACCGTATTTAAATATAGTTCCCGCATGCTGTCATACAGACGCAAGGTTTCAATGGACGGCGAAATGATTTCTTCGATAATGCCGACGAATTTCTTCTCGTAGGCCGTAAAAAAAGGTTTTCCCTTAGCCCGCAGAAAAACCATATGCCCCAGGGGGCCGGCTTTTTCCTTGATAGGAGAGATTAAGGCCGAAGAGCCGTCCGGCAGCGAAGTAATGGTGGTTTTATCTTTGACGGCATCCTTAAAAACCGGCAGTTGTTGAATGCGGCTAACTTTTGCGCTTGCCAGCTTGAAGGAAACGTCGAGCTTGGCGTCACGCCGGTTGCTTGTCTGAAAAAAGGCATGGTCCGCCTTTATGGCCTTGAATATTTCCAGAAGGATGACTTTGCAGCATTGCTGTAGTTTGTTTATGCCGATAAGTTTTTTAGATATGTTGAACAGAAAGCTTAATTCCTTCGAGAGTTGCAGCATTTCATTGGTGGTTTCCTGCAACTCTATCTCCCTTAGCAAGAGAGATTCGATGGCTTTTACACACATGTGAATGTGGGGAGTAGCCTGATCAATAACTTCCTGCTTTGTTGCCATGCAGCGGAGAGCGCCGGCTTTATGGGTCGAGTTAAAGGGGAAATCCGTACAAACCGGCAGGGCATTGAATTCATTGTTGTCGAACAAAAGCGGTTGCCCGGCGCTGTCAACCACGACGGCGGTGATATTGTGCGCTGCTTGCAGATAGGAAATAGCTTCTTTGATAAAAGATGTATCGTACAGGAAATCGGTTATCGTATTCATTGGCTTATCTTTGTTATTCAGTCTCTGTGCTGTCTAAAATATTGTTGATGGCTTCCTGTAGTTCTTCCTTGCAGATCGGTTTGTTCAGAAAACCATGTACTCCGGCTTTCTTGGCGCGATTGATATCTGCTTCACTGCCCAACGAAGTAAAAATTAAGACCGGGATGTGAGCTGTTTGCGTATTCGATTTGATCCGGGTGGTAGCCGCGATACCATTCATAACCGGCATTTCGATATCCATGATTATAAGGTCCGGTAAATGTTCCCTGCTTAGTTCAAAACCCCTTTGTCCATTTTCGGCCAGGATAACATTATAACCGCTTTTATCGAGAATCTGGCCGACGATACGCCTGATCATCGGCGAATCGTCTACAAGAAGAATAGTTTTTCGCATCTCATTAGCCTTAAACTTTCGTGTTCCTTTTCCCTTAGCTGTCCCGGATAAAAAAGAGATAAACAATTACAGCAATGATTCCCACCCCACCCAAGACCAAGGGCAGAATTTTGTCGAGCTGAATTTCTTCGCTGCCGCGTATTTCCTGCATATATTGACTGCCGGAAAAAACCCAAAGTCCTATAACCAGGCCCAGAAGGACGAGCGAGCCGATTGCTCCCCGGTAAATAAGGTAGCAGACTATTGTAAGAAGCGGAATCAGGAAATAGCCGTTGGTGAAGAGGCCGTGGACATCGACCTCCCGGATTTGCAAGGGAATCTGGGTGGCATTGACCCAAGAGGTTATAGTCCCAAGAATCTCCGTCATTTTTTGTTCCAACCGTCAATCTTTATGTATTCGTTTAATCGTGCCGCACTTTTTGTGACCTTTTAAATACCTGGATGGCGCAGTAAGAACCGCACATGCTGCAGGCCGGTCCCTTGTCGCTGCCGCCTTCATGTCTGAAACGGGCGGCCTTCTCCGGGTCGAGTGAAAGATCGATCTGCCCTTTCCAGTCCAGGTTGTTGCGGCATTTTGCCATGGCAATGTCCCTGTCAATGGCACCCGGCAGGCCTTTGGCAATATCGGCGGCATGGGCGGCGATCTTGGAGGCGATTATTCCTTCCTTGACGTCTTCCGTGTTGGGCAGTTTCAGATGCTCGGCAGGCGTTACATAGCAGAGATAATCAGCGCCGGCTGCCGCGGCAATGGCCCCTCCTATGGCGCCGGTAATATGATCATAGCCCGGGGCGATATCAGTGACCAACGGCCCTAGTACATAAAAGGGCGCGCCTTTACAGAGTTTTTTCTGGAGCAGAACATTCGCGGCAATCTGGTCCAAGGGCATATGGCCGGGACCTTCAATGATTACCTGAACTCCGGCATCCCAGGCGCGTTCGGTCAACTCTCCCAGATGAATGAGTTCCTGTATCTGATTGCGGTCCGTGGCGTCGGTCAGAGAGCCCGGCCGGATGCCGTCGCCCAGACTTAATGTTACCTCATGTTCCTTGAGGATCGCCAGCAGGTCGTCAAAATGTTCGTGAAGGGGGTTTTCCTTGTTGTGATAATTCATCCATTCCAGCGTAAATGAGCCGCCCCGGCTCACCACCCCGAGGACCCTTTTCTGACTTTTCAGGCGAGCCATAACTTCTCTGGTAATACCGCAGTGGATGGTCATAAAGTCCACGCCATCGCGGGCTTGTTTTTCGATGGTTTTAAAAATATGGTCTACCGTGACATCGAAAATATCTTTTTTGTCGCGTTCGACGGTTTCGGCAACAGCCTGGTAAATTGGGACGGTGCCAAGCGGTACCGGACAGTTTTTCAGGATTTCTCGGCGCAGGG